>JBBQOR010000082.1:0-7527 GCA_038331055.1 Burkholderiales bacterium | reverse complement strand
CCAGACCGCTGTCGCGGTGGTCTGCGGCGCCAGCGGGTTCGAGCAGGTGCTGCTGGCCTCGGTGCAAGTTCGGTTTCGTGCACTGAGCGACGACGAGATCGCGCGTTACCTGCTCGCCGAGCAGCCTTACGACTGCGCCGGCAGCGCGCGAAGCGAGGCGCTGGGCATCGCGCTGCTCGAGTCGATCGACTCCGACGACCCTACAGCGTTGATCGGGCTGCCGCTGATCCGCACCTGTGCGCTGCTGCGGGCCGCCGGGCTCGACCCCCTGCGCGCGGCAGGGCCGGCGCCGGCTTGATGAAGCCAGGCACGCTGTGGTTGGTGCCGAACGCGCTCGACCTGGGCGACGGCAGCGAGCTGGCCGATGTGCTGCCACAGGGCGTGCTGCGGCGCGCGGCGGCGCTTACGCACTGGGTGGTGGAAGACACCAAGAGCGCGCGCGCCTTTCTCAAGCGCGTCGACGCGCTCATGCCGCTGGTGCAGCCGCTGCAGACGATGCGGATCGAAGAAGTGCCACGTGCGCGCAAGGGCAGCGGTGAGGCGATTACGGCAGCGCGCTGGCAGGCGTTGCTGGCCCCGGCACAAGCCGGACATGACATGGGTCTGTTGTCCGAGGCAGGCATGCCTGCAGTGGCCGACCCTGGCGCAGAGATGGTGGCTGCCGCGCACGCCCTGGGTGTGCCGGTGGCGGCCCTGTCGGGCCCCAGCGCGTTGATGCTGGCGCTGGCTGCCAGCGGCCTGAACGGCCAGAGCTTTGCCTTCGTCGGTTACCTGCCGCAGGACGCGGGTGCACGCGAGGCGCGTCTGCGAGAACTCGAAGCGCTGTCGCGGCGGTTGCAGCAGACGCAACTGTTCATCGAGACGCCCTACCGCAATGCAGTGATGCTGCAGGCGCTGCTGATGACTCTCGCGCCGACGACGCGGCTCTCGGTGAGTTGCGGGCTGACGCTGGCGGGTGGTTGGACCCGCAGTGAGCGCATCGACCGCTGGCGCCAACGGCAGCCTGCGATGCCCGACCGGGTGCCAGCGGTGTTTGCCCTGCTCGCCGGCTAGGTTTCGAATTCAGGCGCGCCTGGTTCAGCCGCCGCCGAGCAGCGAGGCGACCTTCTTGCGCGGGCGGATGCTCGGTGTGACGCTGCGCGCCGGGGTCGGCCCTTTCTCCCAGGCCGCCGCTTCGGCGCCATTCGGCTCGTACGGCTTGTCGAAGAACGGATCGGCCGGCGTCGACGACGCGCGGCGCGGACGGTCGGGTGAACGCTCGGGTGTTCGTTCGGATGAGCGCTCTGGCGAACGATCGGCAGCGCGTTCGATCACGCGCTCGGCCACCCGCTCGGCCTCGCGTCCGGCGGCCGGGTGGTAAGCCGAGTCCTCGGCATCTCGGCGTGGGCGGCGCGGACGCTCGTCGTCGAGTTCGATCGGCTCGAGCTCGATCTTCTTCTTGATCAACTTCTCGATGTCGCTGATCAACCGCGTGTCGTCGCGAGTGACCAGCGTGACCGCCAGCCCCGAGGCGCCGGCGCGGCCGGTGCGTCCGATGCGGTGCACGTAGTCCTCGGCGTTGAAGGGCACGTCGAAGTTGAAGACCGCTGGCAGGTCGACGATGTCCAGGCCGCGCGCGGCCACATCGGTGGCGACAAGCAGGTCCACCTCGCCGGCCTTGAAGGCGGCCAGCGACTTCAATCGCTCGTCCTGGCTCTTGTCGCCATGCAGGGCCGCCGTCTTCAGACCATCGCGCTCGAAGCTGCGCGCCAGACGCGCGGCACCCAGCTTGGAGTTGACGAAGACCAGCGCCTGGCTGAGTTCACGCTTCTTCAGCAACTGACGCACGATGGCGCGCTTGTCGTCGTCGGTCGTGCTGTAGAAGCGTTGCTCGACGTTGGTCGCGGTGGCGTTGGGCCGGGCCACCTCGACGGTCAGGGGATCCTGCAGATAGCTCTGCGCCAGGCGCCGGATCTCGGGGCTGAAGGTGGCGCTGAACAGCAGCGTCTGGCGCGCCTTGGGCAGGAAGCTCAGGATGCGCTGAAGGTCGGGCAGGAAGCCGATGTCGAGCATGCGGTCGGCTTCGTCGAGCACCACGTACTCGACCTGGTTGAGCACCGCGTTCTTGGCTTCGATATGGTCGAGCAGCCGGCCGGGCGTGGCGATCAGCACCTCGACGCCGCCCTTCAGCACCAGCGTCTGCGGCTTCATGTCGATGCCGCCGAAGACTACCGTCGAGCGCAGTTGGGTGTGCTTGGCGTAATTCTTGACGTTGTTGGCCACCTGGTCGGCCAGTTCACGCGTGGGTGTCAGCACCAGCGCGCGCACCGGGTGGCGCGCGGGCGACATGCTGGCGTTCTCGTGGCGCAGCATCTTCTGCAGCAGAGGCAGCGTGAAGGCGGCGGTCTTGCCGGTCCCGGTCTGGGCGGCGCCCATCACGTCGCGGCCTTCCAGCACCAGTGGAATCGCCTTCGCCTGAATCGGCGTCATGGAGGTATAGCCCGACTCGAACACCGCGCGCAGCAGCTTGGGATCGAGGGGAAGAGTGTCGAAGCGGATCGTTTCGGCGGGCGTGGGGGGGGTTTCGGTCATGTACCCCGATTATCGCTGCCAGCGGCCAATGTGTCATGACGGCGGCGATAGACCAGCCAACGGGGTGACTTGAAGCGCACGATGCGCCAATACAGGCCGACGTAGCCGAAGGCGAAAAGCAGCAGCAAGACACCCAGCACCGCGCTGTTGCGCCAGAACAGCATGGCCGGCACCACCGAGCACATGCACAGCAGCCACAGATAGGGGCTGGTCATCGAGTTGCGACGGGTAAGCGCCTTGGCGTTGCGGCTGCCGACCGCCCAGCGCACCACGCGGCGGTAGATCAGCGAATGCAGGTGAATGCCGTCGGGCATGCTCGGCGGCACGGCCTTCAGGAAGCGCCGGCGGTAGATCGAGAACACGGTCTCGAACACCGGATAGATGCAGACCAGCAGCGGGAACAGCGGCGAGACTTCGGCGTTGCGCACCAGCAGCAGGATCGAGAGCTCGGCCACGAAAAAACCCAGGAAATAGGCCCCGCCGTCGCCCAGGAAAATCAGGCCGGCGGGGAAATTCCAGACGAAGAAGCCGAGCACCGCGCCGATGCCGGCCAGCGCCAGCAGCCCGATCAGCGGGTCATCGACCTGAAAACCAACGTAGGCGATGCTGGCCAGCATCAGCACCACGCACATCGAGGCCAGGCCGTTGAAGCCGTCGATGATGTTGACGGAATTGGCGATGCCGGCGACGGCGAACACCGTCACCACCGCCGAGCCGGCGCCGAAGCCGATCAGCCAGTCCAGGCCCGGGATGTCCGAGCGCGTGATTGCTGCATCCAGCAACCAGAAGGCCAGCGCGGCCGAGACTGCGGTGGCCAGCAACCGGCGCGCCGGGCTGACGCTCTTGCTCAGGTCCTCGATCAGCCCGACGACGAAGGCCGGCATGCCGCACAGTACCAGCGTCAACGCCGCGGCGCCGGCGCCCGGGTGCAGCCCGAGCAGAAAACCGCTGGCCGCCAGCACACCGAGCAGGATGCCTACGCCGCCGATGCGTGGCACCGGCTTGATGTGGAATTTCTGCGGCCCCGAGGTGTCGACATCGAGCGACGGCATGTAGCCCGAATGGGCCAGACGCACCAGCGCCAACGCGACGGCGGTCGAGATGGCAAAGGCCAGCACCATGACGAACATGCCCGAGTCTACCCGGCACCATCCAGGCCTATCCTCGCTGCCAAGGGGCGCCCGCCAACCGGCCGCTACAATCTTTCGTTGCTGTAGATGAGAGTTCGCGGGCTGCGATCCCGACCCCCGCGCCCGCGCCAGCGCTACTGCTGGTGCCCCGACCGGACCTGCCGAGAGCCGCCTCCCCCTCGATGACCGATTTCCTGCAGGCCCTGGTGCGTCAACTGCGACGATGCCTGATGTTGGCGATGTTGGTGCTTTGCCTGCCGCCGGCACCCGTGATGGCGCAGTCGGGCAGCACAGCCGAGCCGCCCGCCGCCAGCGGCGGACCGATCCGCCTGCGGCAGCCGCAGCCGGCCACGGGGCCGCAGCGCAGCAACCGCGGCGATTCCGGCACGGTGACGGGCACCGGCAATGAACGGGATCGAGAACGGGATCGAGAACGGGACCGTGAGCGCGATGAGCCGATCTACAAACCCGGCGAGTTCGAGCGTTACATCCAGCGCCTGCTCAACGACATGCAGTTCCGCCGCTTCGGTGCCGAACTCGTCGTCGAGCGCGGCAGCGAGGCAGACGTGCAGGAGTTCAACCCTGCTGTGCCGGCGGACTACCTGATCGGCGTCGGCGACGAACTCATCGTCACGCTGTGGGGTGCCGTCGAGGCCGACCTGCGGCTGACGGTCGACCGCACCGGACGTATCCATGTGCCGCGCGTGGGCTCGGTGCTGGTGGCGGGCAGTCGGTACAGCGAGGTGACCCCACTGATCGAGCGCCAGGTGGCGCGGGTCTTTCGCAACTTCCAGCTCAGCGTCTCGCTGGGCCAGTTGCGCGGCGTGCGTGTCTTCGTCACCGGCTTTGCGACGCGGCCCGGCGCCTACACCGCCAGCAGCCTGTCCACGTTGTCTTCGGTGCTCTTCAATCGCGCCGGCGGGCCGGCGGCGGCGGGCAGCTTTCGCAGCGTCGAGTTGCGCCGCGGCGGCCAGACCGTCGCCACGCTCGACCTCTACGAGCTGATGCTTCATGGCAAGCGCGAGGCCGACCGCGTGCTGCAGGCCGAGGACGTGATCCACGTCAACCCGGTGGGCAAGGAAGTCGCGCTGATCGGCAGCGTGAACAAGCCGGCGATCTTCGAGCTGAAGCCCGGCGAGACGGTGGCCGATCTGCTGCGCATGGGCGGCGGGCTCAGCTCTATCGCCGACCGCTCGCGGGTGGCGGTCGAGCGACTGGGCGAACGCAACGACCTGCGTGTGCGCCAGCTCGAGCTGCCGGCGCAGGCTGCACTGGTGCTCGATGCCGGTGATGTGGTGCGTGCCTTCAGTGCGGTGGCCGCCGCGCTGCCGCTGGAGCGGCAGAACCGGCGCGTGCTGATCGAAGGCGAGGTGCAGCGCCCGGGCATCTACGTGCTGCCGCCGCAGAGCACGATCGCCGACGCACTGAAGGCCGCGGGCGGGCTGACCGGCCAGGCCTTCATCTTCGGCACCGAGTTCAGCCGCGAGTCGGTGCGCCTGTCGCAGCAGCAGAACTACGAGCGCGCGCTGCGCGACCTGGAGATCGAGGTCACGCGCCGCGGCAGCGCCACCGCCATGCGCACCGCCGAAGAGACGCTGGCCGCCAGTGCCCAGGCCAGCGCCAACGAACGGCTGCTGCAGCGCCTGCGCGCGGCGCGGCCGACCGGCCGCATCGTGCTGCAGCTGGCACCCGACGCGAAAGACCTGCCCGAACTGGCCCTGGAAGACGGTGACCGCCTTTACGTGCCCGGCCGCCCGACCACCGTCGGCGTCTTCGGCAGCGTCTTCAACTCCGGCAGCTATCTGTTCCGCGATCAACGCGCCATCGACGACTACCTGCGCCTGGCCGGCAGCCCGACGCGTGGCGCCGACCCGCAGAGCATCTTCGTCGTGCGCGCCAACGGCAGCGTGATCAGCGCGCAGCAGCAGCAGGCCAGCTGGCTGGGCCTGGGGAAGAGCAACAGCATGCTGACGGCGCAGGCCGTGCTGCCCGGCGACACCATTTTCGTGCCCGAAGAGATCAACAAGACCACCTTCGTGCAGGGCGCCAAGGACTGGACGCAGATCCTCTACCAGCTCGGCATCGGCCTGGCCTCGATCTGGACGATCACGCGGTGAGCGCGGTGCTGCCTCCGGACGCCGTCCGCGACGAGGACGACGACGGAAGCTTCGACACGCTGCTCGCGCTGCTTCAGCGCTGGAAGCTGCTGTTGTTCGTGCCGATCCTGGCCGGCTGCGTGGCCATCGGTATCAGCTATTTCGTGCCGATGACCTTCACCGCGCGCACCGCCTTCCTGCCGCCGCAGCAGCCGGCAAGCCCCGCCGCGGCGCTGGCCAACCTGAGCGCTCTGGCCAACATCGCCAGTAGCGCCGCAGGGCTGCGCACACCGGCCGATCAACTCGTCGCGCTGACGCAGAGCACCACGGTGCTCGACCGCATCATCGACCGCTTCGAGCTGATGAAGGTCTACGAGGAAGACCTGCGCGCCGACACGCGCCGGCGCCTGGCCGACAACACCCGCGTGGCACTGAGCAAACGCGACGGGATCATCGCGGTCGAAGTCGACGACCGCATGCCGCAGCGCGCCGCCGACATCGCCAACGCCTACGTCGAGGAGCTGCGCAAGCTCACCGCCACGCTGGCGCTCACCGAGGCGCAGCAACGCCGCACGTTCTTCGAGCGCCAGCTTGCGCTGACGCGCGACAAGCTGACCGCGGCGCAGATCGCCCTGCAGGACAGCGGCATCGGTGCCGGCACGCTGAAAGCCGAGCCGCGCGCCGCCGCAGAGGCCTACTCACGGCTGCGCGCCGAGGCCACCGCCGCCGAGGTGCGGCTGGCGGCTCTGCGCGGCTCGCTCGTCGACAGTGCCCCCGAGGTGATGCAGCAGCTGGCGCAGCTCGGCGCCCTGCGCGCGCAACTCGCCGCCGCCGCGTCGGCCGACTCGGGCCAGGGCGGGCCCGACTACATCGGCCGCTACCGCGAGTTCAAGTACCAGGAAACCCTGTTCGATCTGTTCGCGCGCCAGTACGAACTGGCGCGCGTGGACGAGGCGCGCGAGGGCGCGCTGTTCCAGGTCATCGACGCTGCGCAGCCGCCGGAAAAGAAGAGCAAGCCCAAGCGCTCGATCGTCGGTGTGCTGACCACGCTGGCGGTCGGCGCGCTGCTGCTGGTGTGGGTACTGACGCGCCACGCACTGCGTCGCCAGGGCCCCGAGCGCGCGCAGCGCCTGCGCCGGGCCCTGGCCGGCCGCTGACAGCCCGCGCCGCCGTGCCAGCGGCTGCCCGAACCCATCCGTGAAGCTCGCCCGCAATACGCTGCTGAACCTGGTCGGTCTGGGCGCGCCGCTGCTCGTCGCGCTGGTCGCCATCCCGCAGCTGATCGAGCAGCTCGGCCTCGCGCGCTTCGGGCTGCTGACGCTGATCTGGGCCGTGGTCAGCTACTTCGGGCTCTTCGACCTGGGCCTCGGCCGCGCGCTCACCCAACGCCTGGCGCAGGCGCTGGCGCGCGGCGCCGACGACGAGATCGGCCCGCTGACGGCCACCGCGCTGGCGCTGATGGCCGCCGTCGGCGCCTTCGCGGCCGTGGCGATGGCGCTGCTGGCCGAGGCCGGCGTGGCCCTGGTCGGCGACGTGCCCGACCGTGCCGAGGCGGTGCGCGCGCTCTGGGCGATGGCCGCCGCGGTGCCGGCGGTCGTGCTGACCAGCGGTCTGCGCGGCGTGCTCGAAGCGCGCCAGGCCTTCGGCTGGGTCAACGCGATCCGCCTGCCGATGGGCGTCTATACCTTCCTCGCCCCGCTCGCGGTGGTGGCGCTGTGGGGGCCGCGGCT
>JBBQOR010000081.1:0-7625 GCA_038331055.1 Burkholderiales bacterium | reverse complement strand
GCCACCCGAGCGCCTGGTCGTCGAGATCACCGAGACCAGCTTCATCGGCGACATGGTGGCGGCCGCGGACACCCTGGCCGCACTGCGCGACCTGGGCGTGCGCATCGCCATCGACGACTTCGGCACCGGCTACTCGGCGCTGTCGTACCTGCGGCGCTTCCCGGCGCGGGCGGTGAAGATCGACGGCTCGCTGGTGCGCGGCCTGCCCGCCAGCCCCGAGGACACGGCGGTCACGCGCGCGGTGATCGCCATGGCCCACAGCCTGGGCCTGGGCGTGATCGCTGAAGGCGTGGAGACCACGGCGCAGCTCGAATTGCTGCGCGCGCTCGGCTGCGACGAAGCGCAGGGGCACCTGCTGGGCCATCCGGTCGAAGGGCGCGAGATCGGCGCCCGGCTGGCGCCGCGGCAGGCACCGGCCGGACGCGCGGCCTGACGGCCTGAGTTCAGCTCACAAGGCGGCGCTCTGCCACTGCACGCCTTCTTCGGTGAGCATGGCGTCCAGCGGTACATCGTGCGGCTCGGCCTGCAGCCAGGGCAGGAAACCATGCGCATAGCCCACGCCCACCGTCACCGGCCGCGGCTGCAGGCTGCCCAGCGTACGGTCGTAGAAGCCGCCGCCGTAACCCAGGCGCAGGCCGCCGGCGCCGAAGCCCACACAGGGCACCAGCAGCATCTGCGGCGCAAACTCCTCGGTGCCCTTGGGCTTGGGGATGCCGAAGGCGTCGTCCTCCATCGGGCAGCCGGGGTACCAGACGTGAAAGCGCAGCTGCTTGCTCTGGCGGTCGATCACCGGCAGGCCGATGCGCCGCGCCTCGTCGGCCTCGCTCCAGCGGTACAGCGCCGGCAGCGCGTCGAACTCGCCCTTGATCGGCCAGTAGGCGCCGATGGTGGCCTCAGGGCGACTGATCAGCCACACCCGCAGCACCTCTTGCAGATGCACCGACCGCTGGTGGCGGTCGACCATCGACTGGCGCTCGGCCTGCAACTGCCGGCGCAGGGTGCGCTTGTCCTTGGAGGGCTCCAGGTTCATCGGGAACGGCAGCGTCATCGTGTGGGGCTCCCCGGGGACTGGTCAGCCGGATTGTGGTCCTACACTGGTCCGATGGCTGCGGACGCCTTCGTCGAACTGTGCCTTGAGCTGCTGGCCCCGCTGGGCGCCGTGCGCGTCCGGCGCATGTTTGGCGGCCACGGCCTGTATGTCGACGGCCTGTTCGTGGCCATCGTCGCCGACGAGGGTCTGTTCCTGAAGACCGACGCCGCCACCCGCGAGGACTTTGGCGCCGCGGGCTGCACGCCGTTCGTGTTCGAGGCTGCCGGGCGCAGCCTGACGATGAGCTACTGGTCGGTACCGCCCGAAGCGCTGGAGTCGCCCGCGCTGATGGCGCCGTGGGGCCGGCGTGCGCTGGCCGCGGCGCTCAGGGCGACGGCCGCACGCGCCGCCAAGGTGCCCACCAACAAAGCGGCCCGGCGTGCGCCCGCGCCGCCGGCAACGCCAGCCGCTCGAAAGCGGGCGCCCCGCGGGCCCAGATGATCCGCACTGCGGCCTGATCTGCAGGTCGATCGCAAGCCTGCCGACGCAGCGGCGGGTGCTGCGCTAAATTCGAACCATGCCAACCCTAGCCCTGAGCGCCCTGGTAATTGCCATCGCGTCGACCACGCTGGCCCCCTCCCCGCTGCACGCGCAGACCGGCGACGAGGCCGTCATCGACGCCCGCGAGGCGCTTCGCACGAAGAACCGCGCCCGGCTGACGGCCCTGAAGGCGTCCACCGCGGCCCACCCGCTCGCCCAGTGGGTGGACTACTGGGAGCTTGGCAACCGCCTGTCCGAGGCGCAGCAGCCCGAGCTCGACGCCTTCTACGCGCGCTGGAGCGGCACCTACGTGGAAGACCGGCTGCGCAACGACTGGCTGCTCGAACTGGGCCGTCGGCGCGACTGGGCGAACTTCGCGCGCGACTTCCCCCGATTCCGCATGAACGACGACCGCGAGGTGACCTGCTACGCGCTGCTGACGCAGCACATGGCGGGGCAGGACGTGCGCAACGCGGCGCGTGAAGCCTGGTACGCGCAGCGTGAGCTGGATGACGGCTGCAACCTTCTCGCCACCACGCTGGTGAAGGCGCAGCAGCTCGGCGCCGACGACGTCTGGCGCGAGGCCCGGCTGTCCGTGGAGGGCAACCGGCCGCGCCCGGCGCAGGCGGCGGCCGCGCTGATCGGGCCCGATGCGGCCAAAGGCGCCGCCGAGGTGCTGGAGAACCCGGCGCGGTGGCTCAAGAGCGCGCCGCAGCGCAGCCCGGGCGATCCTTCGCCGACGCAGCTCGAGCTCGCCACGCTGGCCGTGATGCGGCTGGCCGCCAGCGACCCTGACGCCGCCGCCGCGTTGCTGGCAGGCCCGTGGGCGCGCGCGCTGCATGCCGAAAGGGCAGCAGCCGCCTGGGCCGCCGTGGGCCGCCAGGCGGCGCTCAAGCTGATGCCCGAGGCTGCCGGCTGGTACCAGCGCGCCTTCGCGGCACAGCGAGCCAGCAGCGAGCCGCCCACCTGGAGCGACGACACCCTGGCCTGGGCGGTGCGCGCGGCGCTGCGCTCTTTGCGCAACCCTGACGAGCGCTGGACGCTGGTCGCCAACGCCATCGACGCGATGAGCGCGGCCGAGCAGCGTGATCCGGCCTGGGTCTACTGGAAGGCGCGGGCGCTGCAGGCGCGCGCGCGCGCGGGCGCCGAGGGCGACGAGCAGCGGCTGGCCGCGCGTCAGCTGCTCGACACGGTTGCCGGGCCGTTCACCTTCTACGGCAAGCTGGCCAGCGAAGACCTGGGCCGGCGCCTGACGCTGCCGCCAGCGTCGCGCGCGCTGAGCGCGGCCGAGCGCGAGGCCGCACGCGCCACGCCGGGGCTGACGCGCGGGCTGCATCTGATCTCGCTGGGCCTGCGCAGCGAAGGCGTGCGCGAATGGAACTTCACGTTGCGCGGCATGGGCGACCGTGAACTGCTGGCTGCTGCGCAGGTGGCCTGCGATCGTGAGGTCTGGGACCGCTGCATCAACACCAGCGACCGCACCAAAGGCGAGATCGATCTGGCGCAGCGCTTCCCGATGCCCTTCCGTGAGGACGTGCTGCGCGCCGCGCGCGCCAGTGGCATCGACCCGGCGTACGTCTACGGCCTGATCCGCCAGGAGTCGCGCTTCATCATGGACGCGCGCTCGCATGTCGGCGCCTCGGGCCTGATGCAGCTGATGCCGGCGACCGCGCGCTGGGTGGCCAAGCGCCTGGGCATCGAGTGGAAGCCGGAGTCGATCAATGACCGCCAGCTCAACCTGCGCCTGGGCACCAGCTACCTGAAGCTGGTGCTGGATGATTTCGGCGGCTCCTCGCCGATGGCGGCGGCGGCCGACAACGCCGGCCGGGGCCGCTGGCGCGAAGGCGCCGAGCTCGAACCCGCCGCCTGGGCCGAAGGCATTCCTTTCAACGAGACCCGCGACTACGTGAAGAAAGTGCTGTCCAACGCCACGCTCTATGCCGCGCTGATCGACGGCGGCAACGCGCCGCCGCTGAAGACGCGGCTCGGGCCGACCATCGGGCCGCGCTCGGCCGATGCCGCGTCACCGAACCGGGAGCTGCCGTGATCCAGCGCATCCTGGTACTGGGCGGCACCGGCTTCGTCGGCCGCGCCACCTGCGAGCGGCTGATCGAGCGCAGCGGCGCCGCCGCCGGCCGCATCGTGGTGCCCACACGCCGCGCCCAGCATGGCAACGCGGTGCGCTCGCTGCCCACGCTGGACGTGGTGCCGGCCAACGTGCACGACGACGCGCAACTGGCGCGGCTGGTCGCGCAGGCCGACGCGGTGATCAACCTGGTAGCCGTCCTGCACGGCAGCGAGGCCGAGTTCCAGCGCGTGCATGTCGAGTTGCCCCGGCGGCTGGCCGCGGCGTGCCAGCACGCCGGCGTCAAGCGCGTGCTGCATGTCAGCGCGCTGGGGGTGGGCCCCGGTGCGCCTTCGCGCTACCTGCGCAGCAAGACCGAAGGCGAGGCCGTGCTGCGCGCGGCCGGGCTCGAGCTGACGATCCTGCGGCCGTCGGTCATCTTCGGCGCCGAGGACCGCTTCCTCAACGTCTTCGCCGGCCTGCTGGCGCTGGCGCCGCTGGTGCCTCTGGCCTGCGCCGACGCCCTCTTTCAGCCGGTGTGGGTGGAAGACGTGGCCAGTGCGCTGGCCTGTGCGCTCGACCAGCCTTCGAGCATTGGCCAGATCATCGAGTGCACCGGCCCCGGCCAGTTCACGCTGGCCGATCTGGTGCGCGCCGCCGGCCGCTGGTCGGGCCACCCGCGCCCGGTGCTGCCGCTGCCCGCGGCATTGGGCCGGCTGCAGGCGATGCTGATGGAGCTGGCACCGGGCACACCGCTGATGTCGCGCGACAACCTGGACTCGATGCGGGTGCCCAACGTGGCAAGCGGCATGCTGCCCGGCCTGGCGTCGCTGGGCATCACGGCAACCCCGCTGGACGCCGTGGCCCCCGGCTACCTGGGCTCGCGCCATGGCCGCGCAAGGCTGGAGCGCTGGCGTGAGGGCGTGCGACGCGACTGAGCCGGGGCATCCTGCAGGCGGCGGATGCGCGATGGGGCCGGTGCGGGCTCAATGGCCCTGCGCCGCGATCGCGGCGACTTGCCACCCTCACTTCAGGAGCCTCCAGATGAACAGCCTGTCCCGCCTGGCCCTCGCCAGCATCCTCGCCCCCCTGATGGGCGCCCTGTGCGCCCCGGCCTACGCACAAAACGCAGACGTACCGCTGCAGCGCGTGGAGATCAGCGCGCCGTCGGCGGCCGCGGCACGCCTGCTCGAGGTCGACCGCGAGTTCGTCATGGAAACCGGCAAGCGCCTGCGCGTCGAGCCCTATGGCAGCGAACTTCGTGTGCGCTACGGACGGGCGCCTGCGCGCATGTTGAAGCTCCAGGGTGGCAACCAGTTCGCCTCGGCTGACGGCACGATGGTGCTGACCATCGACTCGGCCGAAGGCGACCTGGCGCAGACCGTGCGCCTGGCGATCCCCGCCAGCTGGCTCTGAACCGAGACCCCCGGCAGCGGCAGGATGTCACGCTGCCGCGCCGACCCCTCGAGCGCAGGGTGGCGCCGAGCCGGAATACTTCGGGCTCTTCACCGCTGATCGCACGCCCCGCGCCAGACCTTGCCTTGAAGCTGCCCTTCCAACGCGACGCCTTCATCCGCGTCGCGCCCTTCGTCGTGTTCATGGCGCTGCTGTGGCTGCGCAGCATCGCGCCCGCCGATGGCAGCTGGGGCTTCGACCCACGCTGGCTGTACGGCGCCAAGGTGCTGCTGGTGGGTGCCATGCTGGCCTGGTGGTGGCGCGAGTACGGCGAGCTCGCCGCCCAGACCCTGCCCACGCTGCGCGAAGGCACGATGGCCGTGCTGAGCGGTCTGGTGGTGTTCTTCGTCTGGGTGCAGCTCGATGCGCCCTGGATGACGCTCAGCGTGGGCGGCACGGCCGCGCCCTTCACGCCGCTGCAGCCCGACGGCGCCATCGACTGGCCGCTGGCGGCGGCGCGCCTGGCCGGCGCCGCGCTGGTGGTGCCGGTGATGGAAGAGCTGTTCTGGCGCTCTTACCTGATGCGCTGGCTGCAGCACCCACGCTTCGCCTCGGTGGCGCCGCACGCAGTGGGGCTGCGCGCGGTGCTGCTGTCGACCTTCGTCTTCGTGCTCGCCCACACACTGTGGCTGGCGGCTGTCTTCGCCGGCCTGGTCTACGCCTGGCTGTACGTGCGCACCGGCAAACTGTGGGTGGCGGTGATCTCGCACGCGGTGACCAACGGCGCGCTCGGCGTATGGGTGCTGGCCACCGCCAGCTGGAGCTTCTGGTGAGCGGGCCTCAGCCGACGCCGCGTGCGCGCTCGGCCTCGAACTGCGTGCGCCAGGCCTCGAAGCGCCCTTCGTCCAGCGCCTCGCGCACTTCGCGCATCAGGTTGACGTAGTAGTGCAGGTTGTGGATGCTGGCCAGCATCGGGCCGAGCATCTCGCCGCAGCGGTCCAGGTGGTGCAGGTAGGCGCGGCTGAAGTGCTGGCAGGTGTGGCACGTGCAGCTCTCGTCGATCGGCCGCTCGTCCTGGCGAAAGCGCGCGTTGCGCAGCCGCAGATCACCGAAGCGCGTGAACAGGTGGCCGTTGCGCGCGTTGCGAGTGGGCATCACGCAGTCGAACATGTCCACGCCGTGGGCCACGCCGTCGACCAGATCCTCGGGCGTGCCCACGCCCATCAGGTAGCGCGGCTTGCCCGGCGGCAGCCGCTGCGGCGTGTGGGCGACGATGCGCCGCATGTCTTGCTTGGGCTCGCCGACGCTGACGCCGCCGATGGCGTAGCCGGGCAGGTCGAGCTCGACCAGCGCCTGCAGCGACTCTTCGCGCAGGCCCTCGAACATGCCGCCCTGCACGATGCCGAAGAGCGCGTTCGGGTTGGCCAGCCGCTCGAACTCGTCGCGGCTGCGACGGGCCCAGCGCAGGCTCAGCGCCATCGAGGCGTGCGCCTCGTCCTCGGTGGTCAGGTGGCCGGCCACCTCGTAGGGCGTGCACTCGTCGAACTGCATCACGATATCGGCGTTGAGCACGGTCTGGATCTGCATGCTCACCTCAGGCGTCAGCAGCAGCTTGTCGCCGTTCACCGGCGACGCGAAGCGCACACCCTGCTCGCTGATCTTGCGCATCTCGCCCAGGCTCCAGACCTGGAAGCCGCCGCTGTCGGTGAGGATCGGCGCGCTCCAGCCCTCGAAGCGGTGCAGCCCGCCGAAGGTCTTCAGCACCTCGAGCCCCGGGCGCAGCCACAGGTGAAAGGTGTTGCCCAGGATAATCTGCGTGCCCATCTCGTGCAACGAACGCGGCAGCACGCCCTTGACCGTGCCGTAGGTGCCCACCGGCATGAAGACGGGGGTCTCGACGACACCGTGGTTCAGCGTCAGCCGGCCGCGGCGGGCCAGCCCTTCTGTGCGCAGCAGTTCGAAGTTCAGCATGCGCGGCATTGTGCGGGGCGGCGTGGGATGACACAGGGCGGCCCAAAGACCTCGGGCGGGCCAAAGTTAGCATCGGCGCATGCTGCTTCACTTGACCAGTGTGCTCAACGCCTCCGAGCTGGCCGCGCTGCGCCAGGCGCTGCAGGGCGCCGTCTGGGTCGACGGCCGGCGCAGCGCCGGGGCGCAGTCGGCGCGGGTCAAGCACAACCGCCAACTCGACGACAACGGCGCGCTGGCCCGCACGCTTGGCGAGACGGTGCGCACGGCGCTGGCCCGCCACCGCGCCTTCCATGCCGCCGCGCTGCCGCGGCGCATCTCACCGCCGCTCTTCAACCGCTACGACGCGGGCGGCGACCACTACGGCAACCATGTCGACAACGCCATCCGCGCGGCTCAGCCGGGCGGCGCCGGGCAGTTGCGCGCTGACCTCAGTGCCACGCTCTTCCTCAGCGAACCGGCGGACTACGACGGCGGCGAACTGGTCGTCGACGACGCCTTCGAGGGCGGCCGCGCTCGGCTGGCGGCGGGCGACCTGGTGCTCTACCCGGGTCACTTCGTGCACCGCGTCGAGCCGCTCAGCCGCGGTGTGCGGCTGGCGGTGGTGTTCTGGGTCGAGAGCCTGGT
>JBBQOR010000080.1:0-7635 GCA_038331055.1 Burkholderiales bacterium | reverse complement strand
AGCGTGAGCCAGATGGTCGACGCCGCACTGGCGCTGCCGGCGGAGACGCGGCTGTCGATCCTGGCACCGGTGGTGCGTGACCGCAAAGGCGAGTTCGTCGAGCTGTTCCAGGACCTCCAGGCGCAGGGCTACGTGCGCTTTCGAGTCGACGGCGCCGTGGCCGAGGCCGAATCGCTGCCCAGGCTGAAGAAGACCGAGAAGCACGACATCGACGTCGTCATCGACCGCCTGCGTGTGCGCGAGGAGTTCCGCCAGCGGCTGGCCGAAAGCTTCGAGGCCTCGATGCGCGTGGCCGACGGGCGCGCCATCGTGCTCGAGACCGACAGCGGGCGCGAACACCTGTTCAGCAGCCGCTGGGGCTGCCCGCTGTGCAGCTACTCATTGGCCGAACTCGAGCCGCGCCTGTTCAGCTTCAACTCGCCGATGGGCGCCTGCCCGGCCTGCGACGGCCTGGGCCAGGTGACTGTGTTCGACGCCGATAGGGTGGTCTCCTTCCCCACCCTCAGCCTGGCCAGCGGTGCGGTCAAGGGCTGGGACCGGCGCAACCCGTATACCTTCTCGATGCTCGAAAGCGTCGGGCGGCACTTCGGCTTCGACGTCGAGGCGCCATTCGAAGAGCTGCCCGAGGCGGCGCGCCAGGTGCTGTTGCACGGCTCGGGCAGCGAGGAGGTCGAGTTCAATTACCGCGCCGAGACCCCCGGCGGGCGCAGCCGCAACGTCAAGCGCCGCCATCCCTTCGAGGGCATCCTGCCCAACCTCGAGCGGCGCATGCGCGAGACCGACTCGGTGGCGGTGCGCGAAGACCTCGCGCGTTACCAGGCGGCCAAGCCGTGCGCGCAGTGCCACGGCAGCCGGCTGCGCCGCGAGGCGCGCAACGTGCTGCTGCCCGCGCTGGACGGCAACCCGCAGGGCCCGGCGATCTACCAGGTGGAACACCTGACGCTGGCCGATGCGCTGGCCTTCTTCGAGGGCCTGACGCTGCAAGGCGCCAAGGCCGAGATCGCTTCCAAGGTAGTGCGCGAGATCGGCGCGCGGCTGCGCTTTCTCAACGATGTCGGCCTGACCTACCTGAGCCTGGACCGCGGCGCCGACACGCTCAGCGGCGGCGAGGCGCAGCGCATCAGGCTGGCCAGCCAGATCGGCAGTGGCCTGTCGGGCGTGATGTATGTGCTGGACGAGCCCAGCATCGGCCTGCACCAGCGCGACAACGCGCGGCTGATCGGCACCCTGGTGCGTCTGCGCGACCTGGGCAACAGCGTGCTGGTGGTCGAGCACGACGAGGACATGATCCGCAGCGCCGACCACGTGGTCGACATGGGCCCGGGCGCGGGTGCCCACGGCGGGCGCGTGGTGGCTCAGGGCACGCCAGACGAGGTGGCGGCCAACCCCGACTCACTGACCGGACGCTACCTGGCGCACACGCTGCGCATCGAACGGCCTTCCCAGCGGCGCAGCTTTGCGCAGAGCGGCTGGGACGGCCAGACGCGCGCGCTGAAGATCGTCGGCGCCAGCGGCAACAACCTGCGCGACGTGACGGTGGACATCCCCGTGGGCCTGTTCACCTGCATCACGGGGGTGTCGGGCTCGGGCAAGAGCACGCTGGTCAACGACACGCTGTACAGCGCGGTCGCGCGCAAGCTCTACCAGAGCCACGCCGAGCCGGCGCCGCACGAGCGCATCGAGGGGCTGGAGCTGTTCGACAAGGTGATCAACGTCGACCAGAGCCCGATCGGGCGCACGCCGCGCAGCAACCCGGCCACCTATACCGGCCTGTTCACGCCGATGCGCGAGTTGTTCGCCGAGGTGCCGGCCGCGCGCGAGCGGGGCTACGGCGCCGGGCGCTTCAGCTTCAACGTGCCCGGCGGGCGCTGCGAGGCCTGCCAGGGCGACGGGGTCATCAAGGTCGAGATGCACTTCCTGCCCGACGTCTACGTGCCCTGCGACACCTGCCGGGGCGCGCGCTACAACCGCGAGACGCTGGAGATCTTCTACAAGGGCCGCCACATCGCGCAGGTGCTGGAGATGACGGTGGAAGAGGCGCATGGCTTCTTCAGCGCCGTGCCCACGCTGGCGCGCAAGCTGCAGACGCTGCTCGACGTCGGCCTGGGCTATGTGCGGCTGGGCCAGAGCGCCACCACGCTCAGCGGCGGCGAGGCGCAGCGCGTGAAGCTGGCGCTCGAGCTGAGCAAGCGCGACACCGGCCGCACGCTGTACATCCTGGACGAGCCGACCACCGGGCTGCATTTCCATGACGTGGGCCTGCTGATGAAGGTGCTGCATCAGTTGCGCGACGCGGGCAACACCATCGTCGTCATCGAGCACAACCTGGACGTCATCAAGACCGCCGACTGGGTGATCGACATGGGCCCAGAAGGCGGCGCCGGTGGCGGCCGCGTGCTGGTGGCCGGCACGCCGGAAACGGTGGCCGCGTTCGAGGGTAGCCACACCGGGCGCTTCCTGGCGCCCTTGCTGCAGGCCTGAGCCGCCAGGACTGCCAATGCACCGCAAGCCGTCCAGCCCGCCGAACGCAGCTGCCCCGCCTGAAGCCTGCGAGGTGCTGGTGGTGGGTGCCGGCCCCGCCGGCAGCGCTTGCGCACAGCACCTGGCCGCGGCAGGGCGCGACGTGGTGCTGGTAGACCAGCACAGTTTTCCGCGCGACAAGGTCTGCGGCGACGGTCTGATTCCCGACGCCCACGCCGCGCTGCGTCGGCTCGGCCTGCTGGATGAGGTGATGGCCGCCGCCGAGCCGCTGCACCACATCCGCTGCGTGGCCCCGCGCGGGGGCGTGGTCGATGTGCCCGGCACGCTGGCCGTGTTGCCGCGCCATACGCTGGACGACATCCTGTGCCGTGGGGCGCAACGCGCCGGCGCACGCTTCTTCGCGCCGCTGCGTTTCGAGGCCGCGCTGGAAGAAGACGGCCGCGTCGTCGGCGCGCGGCTGCAAGGCGGTGGCCAGACGCATCAGATCCGCGCGCGCTGGGTGGTGCTGGCCACAGGGGCGGCCACGCAGGCGATGTCGGCCGTGGGGCTGTGCGAACGCCGCGCGCCCAGCGGCATCGCGCTGCGCGGCTACCTTCGCCATGACGCACTGCACGCCCGCATGCGCGAGCTGCACATCGTCTGGCACCCGCGGCTCAAGGGCGGCTACGGCTGGATCTTCCCGGCCCCTGGCGGCCTTTTCAACATCGGCACCGGGCTGGTGGGCGGCGGCGCGCCGGCTGGCGACAAGGCCAACCTGCGCCGCATGCTGGAGGACTTCTGCGCGATCTACCCACCGGCCGGCGAGCTGGTGCGCGGCGGGCAGTGGGTGGGCGAGGTCAAGGGCGCGCCGCTGCGCTGCTCGCTGCGCGGCGCGCGCATGTCGCGCCCCGGGCTGCTGGCCACCGGCGAGGCCATCGGCAGCACTTACGCCTTCACCGGCGAGGGCATCGGCAAGGCGATGGAGACCGGGCTGCTGGCGGCCGAGGCGGTGCTCGACGACCGCGGCGGTGACGCGGCGCAGCGCGCGCGTTACGAGGCCTCGCTGCGCCTGCTGCAGCCGAAGTTCGATCTCTACGACAGCGCCGGCCTGATCAACCGCCGGCCGTGGCTGATCGACCTGGTGGTCTGGCGCGCGCGCAAGAGCCCGCGCATCCTGCGCCGCATGAGCGGCGTGCTGGAGGAGACGCAGAACCCCGGGCGGCTGCTCAGCTGGCGCGGCATCACCAAGCTGCTCGTCGAGTAGCGAGTAGCGAGCAGCGAGCAGCGACCGGCCGCACCGCTGCGACCGCGTGACCAGGCCCCGCCGTTCGAACGTGTTTCCCGCTATCCATCCACGCCGGCTGGCCAGCCATCCCCGGCCCGCCGACGTCGACCCCCGCCGCGGCCGTCGACGACATCGGCCCGCTGCCCGCGAAAAACCGCTTCCAGCGCTGGTACTTCGCCTGGGCGCGCAAGCACTATCTGCGCATGCCGCCGGCCACGCGCGAGCAGGTGATCGCGATCGACCGCTTCCTCTACTCCCGGAGCGGGTTGGGGATGTGGTTCGGCTCGCTCGGCGGACTCACGGGCAGCACCTTCGGCCTGATCGGCGCCGGTCTGCCCTGGCTGTCTGCGCTGTGCAGCAGTCTGTTCGTCTGGACCTTGTTGCCGCTGGGCCTGCTGGCGGCGTGGCTGCAGCCCGCTCGGCGACGTAGCCGGCGCCCAGGCGCTGTCGCCGGGGCTGCTTCTGACGCTGGTCGAGAACGCCATCGAACACGGCGTCAGCCCCGCGTACGGCGGCGGTGAGGTGCAGACCAGCGCGCACTGCGACGAACAGGCCTGCACGCTGGTGGTACGCGGCGAGGGCGCGCTGCTGGCCGAAGGCTGGCAGGATGGCACCGGGCTGGCGAACTGCCGGCAGCGGCTGGCGCATCGCTTCGGCGAACAGGCGCGGCTTGAACTGGTGGCGCTGGAAAACGGTGCCGAGGCCCGGGTGCACTGGCCGCGGGACTCCGGGGCGACGGAGAACACACACGCATGAACACCACCACGCTGCCAGCGCCCGATGGCATCAGCGCGCTGATCGCCGACGACGAAGAAGCCCCGCGTGCGATGCTGCGCGCCGCGCTGGCCACGGCCTGGCCAGCGCTGCGCATCGTTGCCGAGTGCAACAACGGCGTCGACGCCTGGGACGCCTTCCTCGAGCACGAGCATGAGCCCGAGGTCTGCTTTCTCGACATCCGCATGCCCGGGCTGACCGGGCTGGACGTGGCGCAGCGCATCGGCGCGCGTGCACACATCGTCTTCGTCACCGCCTTCGGCGACCATGCGCTGGCGGCCTTCGACGCCGGCGCGGTGGACTAGGTGATGAAGCCGGTCGATCCGCAGCGGCTGGCGCAGGCGGTGGCGCGGCTGGCACCGCGGCTGGCTCAGCCGCTGCCGCAGGCCGAGCCGCAGGCCCTGCACACGCTGCTGGCGCAGTTGGCGGCGCAGGTCCGCCGGGCACCGCCGCAGACGGTGATCCAGGCCGGCGTGGGCAAGGAGGTGCGGCTGATCCGCGTCGACGACGTCGTCTACTTCGAGAGCGACGCGCGTTACACGCGGGTGGTCTACCTGGGCGATGGCGGCGTGCACGCCGAGGCGCTGATCCGCACGCCGCTCAAGGAGCTGCTGGCGCAGCTGGATGCGCAGCAGTTCTGGCAGGTGCACCGCTCGGTGATCGTGCGGCAGCGCTTCGTCGCCGGCGCGGTGCGCATCGACGAGGGCCACATGCACCTGACGCTGCGCGGCCGGCGCGAGACGCTGCCGGTGTCGCGCCACTTCCAGGGGCTGTTCAAGGCGCAGTGAGCGGGCTCCAGCGCAGCCGTTGGCGCCCAGGCCCGGGCGCACAATCCGCCCGTCGTCCTCAGCCCCGCACCCGCCATGCCCGCGATTCCCGTCCCGCGCTTCGACCAGTTCTACCGCCACGATGAGCTGTCTCGGCTGCTCTATGACTACGCCGCCGCCGCGCCACAGCTGGTGGAGCTGCAGTCGATCGGCAAGAGCCATGAAGGGCGCGACATCTGGCTGGTGGTGCTGACCAACAAGGCGACAGGCGTCGACACCGACAAGCCCGCGTTCTGGGTCGACGGCAACATCCACGCCGCCGAGTTGACCGCCAGTACCGCCTGCCTGTACTGGCTGCACCAACTGGTCAGCGGCTACGGCAGCGATGAACGCGCCACGCAGCTGCTCGACACGCGCGCGGTCTACCTCTGCCCGCGGCTGAACCCCGATGGCGCCGAACTCGCGCTGGCCGACCGGCCACGCCACATCCGCAGCTCGACGCGGCCGTACCCGCATGACGAGCCGATCGTCGACGGGCTGACGGTGGAGGACGTGGACGGCGATGGCCGCATCCTGATGATGCGTGTACCCGATCCGCACGGCACGTACAAGAAGCACCCCGACGAGCCGCGGCTGATGGTGCCGCGCGAGCCGGGCGAGTTCGGCGGCGCGTACTACCGGTTGATGCCCGAGGGCACGCTGAAGAATTACGACGGGCTGAAGGTGAAGGTCAACCCCGACCGCGAGGGGCTGGACCTGAACCGCAACTTTCCCGCGTATTGGCGGCAGGAGTTCGAGCAAGCCGGCGCCGGCCCTTACCCGACCAGCGAGCCCGAAGTGCGGGCGATGGTCGACTTCATCGTCAAGCACCCGAACATCGGTGCCGCTGTCAGCTTCCACACCCATGCCGGCGTGATCCTGCGTCCGATGGGCACGCAAAGCGACGACGACATGACGCCCGAGGACCTGTGGCAGTACAAGCGCTTCAGCGACCTGGGTGCCACGCTCACCGGCTACCCGGCGATCAGCATCTTCCATGAGTTCAAGTACCACCCGAGAGAGATCATCACCGGCACGCAGGACTGGATCTACGAGCACCTGGGCGCGCTGTTCTGGACGGTGGAGATCTGGTCGCCGAACAAGGAAGCGGGCATCACCGACTACTCGTGGATCGACTGGTACCGCGAGCACCCTGCGGAAGATGACCTGAAGCTGCTGAAGTGGAGCGACGAGCAGTGCGGCGGTCTGGCGCATGTGGACTGGACCGCCTTCCGTCACCCGCAGCTGGGCATGGTCGAGATCGGCGGCTGGGACAAGATGAACTACTGGCGCAACCCGCCGCCGCACCTGCGCGAGCGCGAAGCGGCCCGCTTCCCGGCCTGGCTGACGCAGATCGCGCTCTCGCTGCCGCGGCTGGAGATGCTGCGCACGGAGGTGCGCCGGCTAGGCGACGACACCTGGCGCATCCGCTTTGCAGTGGCCAACAGCGGCTGGTTGCCGAGCTACGTCAGCAAGCGCGCGCTGGAGCGCAAGATCGCGCGCGGCACAGTGTTCGAGATCCACCTGCCGCCCGGCGTGACGCTGGTGTCCGGCCCACCGCGCGTGGTCGGCGCGCACCTGGAGGGCCACGCGCCCAAGCAGAGCCTGCTGCACTTCCGCCGCCACCGCGACCCCACCGACGACCGCGCAGTGGTCGAGTGGGTAGTGCGTGCGCCGGCCGGCACGCACATCGCGCTCAGTGCCAGCGCCGACCGCGCCGGCAGCGTGCACACCGAGGTCAGTCTGGACTGAGCGCGCGCCGCGCGCGCCCAGCCCACCGCGCTACTTCAGCAGACCTTCGGCCTTCATCGCTTCTTGCACCGCAGGGCGCGCGGCCACGCGGCCCATGAAGGCCGACAGATTGGCCATCGGAGTTATGTCGACGCCCACGTACTTGCCCCAGCCGGCGACGGTGAACAGGTAGGCGTCGGCGACGCAGAAGTCTGCGCCCATCAGGTAGTCGCGGCCCTCCAGCTGCTGGTCAACCCAGGACAGTCGCTCGACCAGCTTGGTGCGGGCCAGCGTCTTGGCTTCTTCGGGCATCGCGGGGTTGAACAGCGGGCCGAAGCCCTTGTGCAGTTCGCTGGTGATGAAGTTCAGCCACTCCATCACGCGGTAGCGCGCCATCGTGCCGGCCGCCGGCACCAGGTTCTTCTGCGGCACCAGGTCGGCGACGTACTGGACGATCGCCGGGCCTTCGCTCAGGCGCTGGCCGTCGTCCAGCTCGAGCAGCGGCACATAGCCCTTGGGGCTGATGCTGTAGTAGTCGGTGCCGTCGGCCAGCTTGTGCGTCTTGGTGCTGGCCAGCAC
>JBBQOR010000079.1:0-7700 GCA_038331055.1 Burkholderiales bacterium | reverse complement strand
GCTGGCGATGCCGTTGACCAGGTAGATCGCCAGCAGCCGGCGAAAAGCCGGCGTGCGCAGCGGCCCGGCGAGCGAGAGCGTGCCCTCTTGCGCCGCTGGCCGGTCGGGGCGCGGTGCGAGCAGCAGCAAGGCCATGCCCAGCGCCAGCGTGACCGCAAAGACGACGCTGGCCACCCCGAGCCCGGCGACCGAGGGCAGCACGCTGGCCACCAGCACGCCGACCAGCGCCAGCCCTTCGCGCCAGGAGACGATGCGCGCGCGCTGGCCTTCGTCGCCGCCCAGGCGTGCGCCCCAGGCCTGGTGCACGACGCTGATCACGCTGAAGCTGAGGTAGGTCAGCGCGAGCAGCCCGCCGCACCACCACAGCAACGCCTGCTGCCCCTGGACCATGGGGAAGAAGAGACCGCGAAAACCGATCGCCAGCAGCACCGCGGCCACCGCGCTGAAGGCCAGCACGCGGGCGCGCGAGTGCGCAAACCAGCCGTCGGCCAGACGGCCGATCCACGGGTCGGCGACGGCGTCGAGCACGCGCGCGCCCAGCAGCAGCGCGCCCAGCACCGCCAGCGGGATGCCGAACTCGCTCGCGTAGTGGTTGGGCAGCACCACGTACAGCGGCAACGCGACGAAGGCCAGCGGCAAGCCCAGGGCCCCGTATGGCAGGCCGTCGCGCCAGCCGCCGCGCCAGACCGAGGCGCTCACCGGGCGGCGCCCAGCAGGTTCTCGCGCAGCCGCGGCTCGGAGGTCTGTGGCGCCAGCCAGATGCCGAAGAACAGGCGCGCGAAGTCGGCGTCGCGCACCTCGCCGCGCAGCGCGCCGTTCAGGAAGAAACGCGCGCCTTCGCCCGGGCGCTGCACACCGGTCAGGCGGTCACCGGCCTTGACGTCGGGAAACAGCGTGCTCATCGCGGCCAGCCAGCGCTCGCCCTGCTCGGGCCGGACGGTGGTCTGGCGCTTCATCTCGTCCAGCGACCGCTCGGCGATCTGGCGGCCGACGAGGGCACGGGCGTAGGTGATCTCCAGCGCCAGCGGCATCGACCAGTCGTCGGCGGTGACGCCGCGCGCCGCGGTCCACAGCCGCATGTCGTACACGTGCAGCCCGAAGAAGCGCAGCCGCCCCTGGCCCTGCGGCCGCGCACCGGGCAACTCGGCCAGCACCTCGGGCGGCGCTGCGGTGGCGAGGTCCTGCGCGGCCGCCCGGCGCGCTGCCACGGCCAGCGCAGCGCAAGCCAGCAGCAGGCGCCGGCGTTCAGGCATGGACCAGCGTGAACTGCACGACATCGGTGTTGCCGGTGGCGAAGGCGGCTTCGCAGTAGGCCAGGTAGAACTCCCAGATGCGCATGAAGCGGGTGTCGAAACCCTGGCCGCGCACCTGCGCGTCGCGGGCCATGAACTGCAGCCGCCAACGGTGCAGCGTCTCGGCGTAGTCGGCTCCGAAGGCCAGTTCGCGTTCGACGCGCAGGCCGACCTTGTGCGCCTCGGCGCGGAAGGCCTCGCGGCTGGGCAGCAGGCCGCCGGGGAAGATGTACTGCTGGATGAAGTCGGTCGAGCGCACGTAGCGCTCGAACAGGTCGTCGCGGATGGTGATGGTCTGGATGCAGGCACGGCCGTCGCGGTCGAGCTTGTCGCGCAGCGTGCGGAACCAGCTGCCCCAGTACTCGCGGCCGACGGCCTCGAACATCTCGATGGAGACGACGGCGTCGAACGGGCCCTCGGGCAGGTCGCGGTAGTCCTGCAGCCGCAGGTCGGCCTGCTCGGCGCGGCCCAGGCGCTGCAAGCGCCCACGCGCGAAGTCGAGCTGTTCTGACGACAGCGTCAGCCCGGTGGTGTGGGCATCGAACTCGGTGGCGGCCACCTCGGCCAGCCCGCCCCAGCCGCAGCCGATCTCGAGCACCCGGGCCCCGGGCTGTACGCGGCACTCCTGCAGTGCACGGCGCACCTTGGCGCGCTGCGCGTCGGCCAGCGGCTGCGCGCGGTCGCCCTGGAACCAGGCCGATGAGTAGCTCATCGTCTCGTCCAGCCACAGGCTGTAGAACGGGTTGCCGATGTCGTAGTGGGCGTGGATGTTCTTGCGGCTGCCGCGGCGCGAATTGCGGTGCAGCAGGTGCTTGGCGCGGTACAGCAGCGAGCCCCACCAGGTGCCGAAGATGACATCTTCCATCGCCTCGCGGTTGGCGATGAACAGCTTGAGCAGCGCCGGCAGGTCGGGCGTGGTCCAGCCGCCGGCGATGAAGCTCTCGGCGAATCCGATGTCGCCGCTTCTGAGCGCCGCGTGGCAGGCACTCCAGTCGAGCAGGCGCAGCGCAGCGCGCGGCTCTTGGTGTTCCGCGCCCTGGGCCTGCGTGCCGAAGTGCATCTGCGAGCCGTCGGGCAGCTGCACGTCCAGCGTGCCCACGCGCAGCTCGCGCAGCAGGCGGAAGACCGCACGCGCGGCGGCAGGGGCGGTTTGAGGCAATTCAACAGTCGAGGAGGATCGGGTCAGCGTGTTCATATCGGGCGACGTCGGTGGGCGAGGAGCACGCGGCTCAGCGGGTGGTGAAGGCGGTTGGCGGCGCCGGCTTGGTGAAGAAGGGCACACGTTTGAGCCACAAGCGAAGCGCGTGCCAGTGGATGCGCGCGACGACGCCCAGGGTCATCAGCGGCACACCGAAGAAGGCGGCGCGCACGCTGGCGGCGGTCAGCGGCGCGAGGTGGCCGCTGACGCTGGTCAGCAGCAGCGGGCCGCCGTCGTCGTCGTGGTCGACGCAGGCGACGATGCGGCTGGCGGTGCGCATGAAGCGGAAGCGATACCGGCCCGCCACGTCGCAGAACGGCGAGACGTGGAACACCTTGCGCGCGCCGAGATCACGCCCCCAGCCCAGGCGCTCGCCGGCCAGCAGGTAGCAATGCCGCTCGCCGAAGGTGTTGTTCACCTCGGCCACGATGGCGGCCAGCGTGCCGTCTTCGCGCTCGCAGTACCAGAAGCTGACGGGCTTGAAGACATAGCCCAGCACGCGCGGGTAGGTCTGCAGCCAGACCTCGCCGCGGGCGTCGTGCACGCCTTCGCGCTGCAACAGTTCATCCAGCCAGGCCAGCGCGTCGGCGCGGCCGTCGCCATGGTCGCGGTCGTGGAAGGCCAGCCAGCCGAAGCGGTTGCGCGCCAGCGCGGCGCTGGGCTCATCGCGCAGGCGGCGCATCGGCAGCAGCACGAAGTAGGTCGGCACCTGGAAGGCGTGCGAGGCCGGGCGCAGACGGCGGTGGCGCACCACGCCGCGGGCAATCTGCGCGCCCTGGTGCGGGCCCGCCGCCGCGTCGGTGCCGGCCTGCATGCTCAGGCGGCCTGGTCTTGCGACTGCGCGGCCCAGCGCTCGCGAAGGCTCTGCACCACCGCGAGCCCCGACATCAGGCCATCCTCATGGAAGCCGTAGCGGGTCCAGGCACCGCAGAACCAGACATGGGCGCGGCCCTGGATGCCGGGCAGCGCGCGCTGCGCGTCGACCGCCGCGCGGTCGAACACCGGGTGGCTGTAGGCGAAGCGGCCGTGCACCCGCGCCGGATCGGGCTGGCGATCGGGGTTGAGCGAGACCACCACCGGGCGCGACCAGGGCAGCGGCTGCAGCCGGTTGATCAGGTAGTGCAGGCAGACGCCGGCGCGCTCGTGCTCGCGGTAAGCGGCGCGCTCGTAGTTCCAGGACGCCCAGGCGCGGCGCGCGCGCGGCAGCAGCGAGACATCGGTGTGCAGCACAGCCTCGATCGCGTGGTAGCGCACGGCGCCGAGCACCGCGCGCTCCTCGGGGCCGGCGTCTTCCAGCAGCGCCAGGCTCTGGTCGCTGTGGCAGGCCAGTACCACGTCGTCGAAGCGCTCGCTGCCCTGGTCGGTGGCCAGCAGCACGCCGCCGCGGCCGTCGCCGGCCGGGATGCGGCGCAGGCTGCGCACGGGGGTGTCGAGCCGCGCATCGGCGATGCCGGCCAGCATCTTCTGCACGTAGTGTCGGGCGCCGCCGCGCACCGTGTACCACTGTGGCCGGTCGGCCACCTGCAGCAGGCCGTGGTTGTGGCAGAAGCGGATCATCGTGGCGATCGGAAAACGCAGCATCTGCTCGGTCGGGCAGGACCAGATGCAGCCGATCATCGGCAGGAAGTAGCCGTCGCGAAAGGCATCGCTGAAGCGGTGGCGGCGCAGGAACTCGTCGATCGGCTCGGTCAGTTCGGCCTCGGCCTCGCGCGTGGCCAGCCCGGTGGCCAGGCGGTTGAACCGCAGGATGTCTGCCAGCATCCAGAGGAAGCTCGGGCGCAGCGCATTGAGCCGCTGCGCAAAGACGCCGTTGAGGTCGGCGCCGCTCCACTCCAGGCCGCCAGACTGCACGGAGAACGACATCTCCGACGCAGCCGTCTCGACGCCCAGTTCTTCGAACAGCCGCACCAGGTTGGGATAGGTGCGGTGGTTGAAGACCAGGAAGCCGGTGTCCACGCCGTGGCTCACTCCGTCCAGCGTGAGTTCGACCGTGTTCGTGTGGCCGCCGAAGTGGCGGCCGGCCTCGAACAGCGTGACCTGGGCCTCGGCGGCCAGGCGGTACGCTACCGCCAGGCCCGAGATGCCCGATCCGATGACCGCCAGCCGACGCCTCATCAGCGCCGCTCCCGAGGGAACGAGCAAGGCCGTGAGGACGGGTGACGCCTGCAGAGTGCGTTCCAGGTTCTGTCAGGGGCTGAGGCGGATTCGGACATCGTTCGGTGGCACGGGCCAGGTGGAGAACACGCGTTGATACGCGTGTCGGGCGGCAACGGATGGACAGCAGCTTGGACAGGGATATTACTGGTCAGGCCAAATATGGACTGGACAGTATCACTTCGCCTCGAGCAGCCGCTCTATTTCCTTGATGAACGCGGGGTCTTGAGGCGTCACATCCGAGACGTGGCTGCTCACCCGCTGCCCGTCGCGCGAGACCAGGTACTTGTGGAAATTCCATTGCGGCGCGGTGCCGGTGCGCGCCGTCAGCGCCGCGTAAAGCGGGTTGACGGCGACCGCAGCGACGGCGCTGCGCGGTGCGCGCACCACGGACTTGGCGAACATCGGGAAGCGCACGGCGAACTGGTTCTCGCAGAACTCGGCGATGCGGGCGTTGCCGCCAGGCTCCTGGGCGCCGAAGTCGTTCGACGGGAAACCCAGCACCACCAGTCCGCGAGCCCGATAACGCTCGTGCAAGGCCTGCAGCGACTGGTACTGCGGCGTGAAGCCGCACTGGCTGGCGGTGTTGACGACCAGCACCACCTGGCCTGAGAAGCTGCACAGATCGATCGGCTTCTCGTCCTGCAAGCGTGGCAGCGTGTGCTGCAGCAGCGGCGGGCAGCTGCGCGCGCCGGCTTGTGCCGCCTTTGCCGCCTGTGCCGCGCCGACGTCGGCGGGCAATCCCGGCACCAGCACCAGCAGCACCAGCAGGTGCATCAGCGACCGGAGAAATGGCCCGCGGGTTTCGTTGAACATCGAGATCTGTCCTGTGCGTTAGCTCTAATCGGCCTATTATCAAATCAACTGTTCAACCATGCTGGCGTTCTGTCCAGGACAGCAAGATGACCTTTCTACCGCGCCATCGCAAGTCGCCATGAACGACCGCACCCGTGGGGCGCCGCTCACACTGTCGATTGCCGCCGTCGAGCGCGACACCGGTCTGAGCAAGGACACCTTGCGCGTGTGGGAGCGCCGCTATGGATTCCCGGTGCCGGACCGGGACTCCCTGGGCGAGCGGGCCTACCCGCTGGACCAGATCGACAAGCTGCGGCTGATCAAGCGGCTGCTTGATGCCGGCCACCGGCCGGGCCGCGTGGTGCTGCTGGCGATGGACGAGTTGCAGCAGCTCAGCGAAAACATGGTCAGCGCTCCGCAGCGTGCTGGAGCGATCGTCCTCGCCCCGGATGACCTGCGCGACCATCTCGATCTGATCCGCAGCCATGACGTGCCGGCGCTGCGCCGGCAGCTGACGCGGTTGCTCTCGCGCTTCGGCGTCGGGCGCTTCGTCACCGAGGTGGTGGCGCCGTTGAACGTGGCCGTGGGCGATGCCTGGCTGCGCGGGCAACTCGAAATTCACGAAGAGCATGCCTACACCGAGACCGTGCAGGTGGTGCTGCGCCAGGCCATCGCCTCGGTGCCCGAGTTGGGCGTTGAGGCACTGCCGCGCGTGCTGCTGAGCACCTTCCCGGGCGAGCCGCATGGCCTGGGCCTGCTGATGGCCGAGGCGATCTTCGCGCTGGAGGGTTGCGCCTGCGTCTCGCTGGGTGTGCAGACGCCGATCTGGGATCTGTCGCGCGCCGCCGCCGCGCAGCGCAGCGACATCGTGGCGCTGGGCTTCAGCGGCTGCATGAACCCCAACCTGGTGAGCGACGGACTGGCCGAGTTGCGCGCCAAGCTGCCGCCGAAGGTGGAACTGTGGGCCGGCGGCAGCGCGCCCGTGCTGCACCGCCGGCTTATCGACGGGGTGCGGCCGATGGCCGCCTTGCAGGGCCTGCCGCAGGAGCTTGTGCGCTGGCGCGGCGAGGCGCGGCAACGGGCATTGCCCGGTGAACCCCTGCCGCAGGGCGTGCGTCCCTAGAATCGCGCCGTCTGCCGCCCAGCCACATCGCCAAGCCTTATCGCCCAGTGTCCGGATCGCCCATGCTCTACCCCGAACTCTTCAAGCAACTCGAGGCCGTGCGCTGGAGCATGGACACCGACATCCCGTGGGACCGCTTCGATGCCTCGCGCCTGAGCGACGAGCAGGCGCAGACGATCAAGATGAACGCCATCACCGAGTGGGCGGCGCTGCCGGCGACAGAGATGTTCCTGCGCGACAACCGCGAGGACAGCGATTTCTCGGCCTTCATGAGCGTCTGGTTCTTCGAAGAGCAGAAGCACGCGCTGGTGCTGATCGAGTACCTGCGGCGCTTCCGCCCAGAACTCGCGCCGAGCGAAGAAGAGCTGCACGCGGTGCGTTTCGAGTTCGATCCGGCGCCGGCGCTGGAGACGCTGATGCTGCACTTCTGCGGCGAGATCCGCCTCAACCACTGGTACCGCCGCGCCGCCGAGTGGCATACCGAGCCGGTCATCAAAACGATTTACGAGACCCTGGCGCGCGACGAAGCACGCCACGGCGGCGCCTACCTGCGCTACATGAAGCGGGCGATGAACAAGTTCGGCGACGAGGCCCGTGCGGCTTTCGCCAAGGTGGGCGTGCTGATGGCCAGCGCACGGCGCACCGCGCAGGCGCTGCACCCGACCAACCTGCACGTGAACACGCGGCTGTTTCCGCGCGACACCATCCAGAGCCGCTTGCCGAACCCGGAGTGGCTGGAGCGCTGGCTCGACCACCAGATCCAGTTCGACGCGGTGTGGGAATCCAAGGTGGTCGACCGCATCCTGCACAACCTGGGCCTGCTGATGGAGCGCAGCTTCGCCAGCGTGCAAGAACTCAACCGCTACCGCAAGGAACTGGCTACCTCAGTGGCGGGGCAGGGGCTGCGGCCGCTGCCAGGGTGAACGCGCTGGGCGCCGCCCAGGCACAGCGGCGCTAGCTGCGCCGGGCTGCGCGCGCCGCGGCCATCTTCGCTTCTTCGGCTTTGCGATCGGTCACCACGCGCAGCATGCTCGGCCTTTCGTCGACGCGCTTCACGTAGGCCTTCCAGTCCACGCCTGCGGCCTGCAGCAGGTCTTCGCCGAGCACGATCTTGCTCGCCAGGCCCACCAGCGGCAGG
>JBBQOR010000078.1:0-7705 GCA_038331055.1 Burkholderiales bacterium | reverse complement strand
CGTAAGGCGCGTGCTCGGGGTTGGCGATGGCGAACTTCTGCAGCCGGCCGTCCTTGAGTGCCGCGGCCAGGTCCTTCAGTTCGCCGTCGGCCTGCAGCGGCGAGCCGTGCGGCACCATGATGCCGATGCGGCCCACGGCATGGGCACGGCCGCGGTCCAGCGTGAGGCCGGCGTCGGCCAGCCGAAAGACGAAGCTCTCGTCGGCCGACAGGTACAGGTGGAACGGCGCGCCCTGCAGGATCTGCGAGTAGAAGTTGCCCGAGGAGCCGAATACCAGGCGCAGCTTGTGGCCGCTGTTGCGCTCGAAGTTCGCGGCCAGCTCCTCGAGGGCGAACTTCAGGTCGGATGCGGCGGCCACCGTGGCCGGCGCCTGCGCCGCCACCGTTTGGCCCACTGCCAGCGAACCCGCCAGCGCGGCCAGCGCAGCGAGCGCAGCCAGACCCGTCAGCAGTCCCCGGCGTGACGGTGTCTTCGCTGGATGACTGCGCGGGGCCGGCTTCACAGGCTGAAGTCGTAGTCGATGGTCAGCGGGGCGTGGTCGCTGAAGCGCTGGTCCAGATAGATCGACTCGCGCCGCGCCAGCGCCGCGATGGCCGGTGTAGCCAGGTGGTAGTCGAGCCGCCAGCCGACGTTGTTCGTCCACGCCTGGCCGCGGTTGCTCCACCATGTGTATTGCTCGGGGTGGGGATTCAGTGTGCGGAACACGTCCACCAGACCGCCAGCGCTCAGCAGCTTGTCCATCCACGCGCGCTCTTCGGGCAGGAAGCCGCTGTTCTTCTGGTTCGAGCGCCAGTTCTTCAGGTCGATCGCCTTGTGCGCGATGTTCACGTCGGCCACCAGGATGAACTCGCGCTCGGCGCGCAGCTTGCGCAGGTGGCGATAGACCTTCGCCAGGAAGCGGAACTTGGCGGCCTGGCGCTCTTCGCTGCTGGAGCCGCTCGGGAAGTAGCAGCTGATGACGCTGAACTTGCGCTGCGCCGTGTCCCAGCGCGTCTCTACCCAGCGGCCTTCGGCGTCGAACTCTCTCGGGTCGAAGCCGGTGATCACGGCGCTGGGCGCGTTGCGCGTGTACAGGCCCACGCCGGCGTAGCCTTTGCGCTCGGCCAGGTGGAAGTGGCCCGCCATGCCGCCGATGTGATCGAAGCGCCCTGCGACCAGCTCGCCATGGGCACGCACCTCCTGCACGCCAATACAATCAGCGCCCGCGTCACTGGCCCATTGCACGAAGCCCTTGTCGGCGGCTGATCGGATGCCATTCAGATTCAGCGTCAACAGTCGAAACACGATCTCTGGACCCCCGATGACGCCGCCCGCGACTGCCACCCACCTGACGCCCGACCCCGCCGCCACCGATGCGCTGGCGCAGGAGTTCGTGCAGTTTGCACAGGCTTGCGGTGTGCTGCGCTTCGGCGAGTTCCGCACCAAGGCGGGACGCTTGTCGCCGTACTTCTTCAACGCCGGTCTGTTCGATGACGGCGCCAAGCTCGGGCGGCTCGCTTCATTCTATGCACGCCGTCTGCTCGCCTCGGGGCTGGCCTTCGACATGCTCTTCGGCCCCGCGTACAAGGGCATCCCGCTGGCGGCGGCGGTGGCGGTGGAGCTGGCGCGGCAGGGCCGCAACGTGCCCTTTGCCTACAACCGCAAGGAAGAAAAAGACCACGGCGAGGGCGGCGTGCTGGTCGGCGCGCCAGTGGCCGGACGCGTTGTGATCATCGACGACGTCGTCTCGGCCGGCACCTCGGTCGGCGAGTCGATCACGATGATCCGTGCCGCCGGTGGCACGCCCTGCGGTGTGGCCATCGCGCTGGACCGGCAGGAGATGGCGGTCGAAGATGGGCAGGACCGGCCCTGGTCGGCCGTGCAGTTCATCCGGCGCAAACTCGGGCTGGAGGTGGTGTGCGTGGCAACACTCGAGGATCTGCTGCGATTCCTGGACGACAGCGACAGCGCGGCGCTGCAGGGCGCGCGCGTGCCGGTGCACGCCTACCGCGACCGCTACGGGGCAACATGGGTGGGCTGAGCCCGCGCTGGGCCACATGTTCGGGCCTGGGCCTGAGCCTGTTACTTCTGACCTGGGTGCCGGTCCAGGCGCAGCCTGCGCCGGCCACCAGTACGGGCATCTACACATGCATCGACGACAACGGCCGGCGGCTCACCGCCGACCGTCCGATCGCCGCCTGCCGCGACCGCGAGCAGCGCATCCTCAACTACGACGGCTCGATGCGCGCGGTCCATCCGCCGACACTGACCGCCGATGAGCGCAGCGAGAAAGAGGCGCGTGAGCGCCGCGCCGCCGAGCAGCGGGTTGCGCAGGCCGATGCCGTGCGGCGTGACCGCAACCTGCTGACCCGATTCCCGGCCGAGGCCGCACACCGGCGCGCTCGCGAGGCCGCGCTCGATTTGGTGCGCCTGGCCATCCGGGCCTCCGACCAGCGGCTGCGTGAACTCGCGCTGGAGCGCAAGCCGCTGCTTGAAGAGGCCGAGTTTTTTGTCGGCCGTGCGATGCCGCCGCGACTGCGTGCGCAGGTCGACGCCAACGACGCGTCGGTCGAGGCGCAGCGCGCCGCGGTGCTGACGCAGCGGGCCGAGCTCGAGCGCGTCAATCGGCTTTACGACGCCGAACTCGAGCGCTTGCGCCGGCTGTGGGCTGGAGCCGCGCCGGGCTCGCTCGGGCCACTGCCGACCGCGCTGCAACAGGAGACAGCCGGCGTGGGCTCGCCGACCGCGGCGCCGCGCTGAGTCGGGCGCCTGGCCTCCGGCGCCGTGCACCGAGACGGGCGCCTCAGGCGCCCAGAAGGCGCCGCAGCAGATCGCCGGCCTGCGCCGGATTGGCCTTGCCCTGCGTGGCCTTCATCACCTGGCCGACCAGGGCGTTGAAGGCCTTGTCCTTGCCGGCGCGGAACTCGTCCACCGACTTCGGATTGGCAACGATGACCTGCTCGACGATGGCTTGCAGCGCGCCCGTGTCGTCCATCTGCTTGAGGCCGAGCGAGTCGATCAGGCGGTCCACGTCCTGCACCCCTGAGGTGCCGCCGGCATCACCGGCCGCCGCGTTCCACAGCGCCTCGAAGACCCGCCGCGCGCCGTTGTGCGAGACCACGCCCTCGGCCACGCGGCGCAGCAGGGTGCCCAGCACGGCCGGGGCCACCGGGGCCTGGTCGATCGTCAGCCCGTCGATGTTCAGACGCTTGCTGAGCTCGCCCATCAGCCAGTTCGCCGCTGCCTTGGGCGACCCGCTGGCGTCGCGCAGCGCCTCGTAGTAGCGGGCGAAGGGCAGGCTCTGCGTCATCAGCGCCGCGTCGTGCGGCGCCAGCGCATCGTCGTGCTGCAGCCGCGCGGCCATCGCGTCGGGCAACTCGGGCATCGCCGCGCGCACCGCCTGCACCCAGGCCGGCGCGATGACCAGCGGCGGCAGGTCGGGGTCGGGGAAGTAGCGGTAGTCCTGCGCGTCTTCCTTGCTGCGCATCGAGCGCGTCTCGCCGCTGTCGGGGTCGAACAGCACGGTCGCCTGCTCGATCGGCAGGCCGTCCTCGAGGCGGTCGATCTGCCACTGCACCTCGAAGTCGATCGCCTGCTGCAGGAAGCGAAAGCTGTTCAGGTTCTTGATCTCGCGCCGCGTGCCGTAGGCGCCACCCGGGCGGCGCACCGAGACGTTGGCGTCGCAGCGGAAGCTGCCCTCTTGCATGTTGCCGTCGCAGATGCCCAGCCACACCACCAGCCGGTGCAGAGCGCGCGCGTATTCCACCGCCTCGGCGGCGCTGCGCATGTCGGGCTCGGAGACGATCTCCAGCAGCGGCGTGCCGGCGCGGTTGAGGTCGATGCCCGACTGCGGGTGGCCCAGCGCCACACTCATGCCGAGCCCCTCATGCACGCTCTTGCCGGCGTCTTCCTCGAGATGTGCGCGCGTCAGCCGCACCGAGCGCGGCTGCCCGTCGAGCACGAACCCGACCTGCCCGCCCTGCACCACCGGTATCTCGTACTGGCTGATCTGGTAGCCCTTGGGAAGGTCGGGGTAGAAGTAGTTCTTGCGCGCGAAGACCGACAGCGGCGCGATGCGCGCGCCCACCGCCAGCCCGAAGCGGATGGCGCGCTCGACCGCACCCCGGTTGAGCACCGGCAGCGTGCCGGGCAGCGCGAGGTCGACCGCGCAGGCCTGCGTGTTGGGCGCGGCACCGAAGGCGGTGGCGGCCGCGCTGAAGATCTTGCTGGCAGTGGACAACTGGGTGTGGGTCTCGAAGCCGATGACCACTTCCCAGCCGCGTACCAGCGGCCCGATCATGACGCGCCCCGGGGGCGGCGCAGGTGCCAGTCGGTGGCCTGCTGCAGCGCGTGGGCGGCGTGCAGCAGCATGCCTTCCTGGAAGTAGTTGCCGATCAGCTGCAGCCCCACCGGCAGCCCGGCCTGGCCAAAGCCCGCCGGCACGCTCATGCCCGGCAGCCCGGCCAGGCTGGCCGGCAGCGTGAAGATGTCGGCCAGGTAACTCTGCACCGGGTCGGCGTCTTGGGCGCCGAGCTTCCAGGCCACCGTCGGCGCCACCGGCCCGGCGATCAGGTCGCAGCCGGCAAAGCAGCGCTGAAAGTCCTCGGCGATCATGCGGCGCAGCTTCTGCGCCTGCAGGTAGTAGGCATCGTAGTAGCCGTGGCTGAGCACGTAGGTGCCGATCATGATTCGCCGCTTGACTTCGGCGCCGAAGCCTTCGGCTCGCGTACGGCGGTACATCTGGGCCAGGTCGGTGTACTGCGCTGCGCGGTGGCCGTAGCGCACGCCGTCGAAGCGGCCGAGGTTCGAGCTGGCCTCGGCCGGCGCGATGATGTAGTAGACCGGGATCGACAGCTCGGTGCGTGGCAGGCTGACATCGACCAGCGTGGCGCCCAGCCGCTGCAACTCGGCCAGCGCGGCGCGCACGGCGGCCTCCACGTCGTGGGCCAATGCGGGCGGGAAGAACTCCGCCGGCAGCCCGATGCGCAGACCTTCGAGCGGCCGTGCGGCGCCGGCGGCGGCGCGCGGCGCCAGCATCTGGCGGTGGAAGTCCTGCGGCGGGCGCTCGGCGCTGGTGGCATCGCGCGCATCGAAGCCGCTCATCGCCGACAGCAGCAGCGCGCAGTCCTCGGCGCTGCGCGCCAGCACGCCGGCCTGGTCGAGGCTGGAGGCGAAGGCCACCATGCCCCAGCGAGAACAGGTGCCGTAGGTGGGCTTGATGCCGCTGACGCCGCAAAAGGCGGCCGGCTGGCGGATCGACCCGCCGGTGTCGGTGCCGGTGGCTGCGGGCACCAGCTGCGCCGCCACCGCCGTGGCCGAACCGCCGGAGCTGCCGCCGGGCACGCGCGAGACATCCCACGGGTTGCGCGCCGGGCCGTAGGCCGAGTTCTCGTTGCCCGAGCCCATCGCAAACTCGTCGCAGTTGAGCTTGCCCAGCGTCACCATGCCCGCGCCCGGCGTGGCCGCGTCCTCGCCTGCGCCCAGCCGTGCCACCACCGTGGCGTCGAACGGGCTGCGATAGCCCTGCAGCATGCGCGAGCCGGCCGTGGTGGGCGCGTCGCGGGTGACGAAGATGTCCTTGTGCGCCAACGGCACGCCGGTCAGCGGGCCGGCCTCGCCGCGCGACAGCCGCAGGTCAGCCGCGCGGGCCTGCGCCAGCGCGAGCTCTGCGTCGGTGTGCAAGAACGCGCCCAGCGCAGCGGCAGCCTCGAGGCGGGTCAGCAGGTGCTGTGTCGCTTCGACGCTCGACACCGAGCGCGCGTGCAGCCGTCGCGCCAGTTCGGCCACGCCCAATGTGTGCAGCTCCGCGCTCATTCGATGACCCTCGGCACCAGGTACAGCCCGTCGTCGACCGCGGGCGCACTGCGCTGGTTGGCCGTGCGCTCGTCGCGCTCGGTGATGGCGTCTTCGCGCAGGCGCAGCGCCACCTCTTGCACTGCGGCCAGCGGCGTGGACAGCGGCTCGACGCCGCTGGTATCGACGGCGCGCATCTGCTCGACGATGGCAAAGAACCCGTTCAACTGGGCCAACGTGGCCGACTGTTCGGCCTCGGAAAGCTCGAGCCGTGCCAGCTCGGCAATGCGGCGCACGTCTTGCGGGGTCAGGGCCATGGGCTTGGGCTCGGCGAATCGACTTGGCGCAGCAGCGGCGCGGCTGCGCCTGAGGCCCCGTGAGCCCAGCAAACAGCCCGGGATAGGGGGGTCTATCGGGTATTATCTCCGGCTACCCGCAAGCTCTGCTTCGCCTGTCAGGGCGAGCGAATGCGAACCCCGGCGAACCCGGCGCAACCCCGCGCAACCCCGCGCCGGCCCCGCCGCCCGACCTTCTGCGGGGCCCGCTGCCAGCCCCACGCCCGCCCCCGCCACCATGTTCGCCTCTCTGCGCCGCTACCTCTCGACCGACCTCGCCATCGACCTCGGCACCGCCAATACGCTGATCTACGTGCGGGGCAAGGGCATCGTGCTCGATGAGCCCTCTGTCGTCGCCATCCGCCACGAAGGCGGGCCGAACGGCAAGAAGACCATCCAGGCGGTGGGCAAGGATGCCAAGGCGATGCTCGGCAAGGTGCCCGGCAACATCGAGGCGATCCGCCCGATGAAGGATGGCGTGATCGCCGACTTCACCGTCACCGAGCAGATGCTCAAGCATTTCATCAAGATGGTGCACCCGCGCTCGGTGCTGCGGCCGAGCCCGCGCATCATCATCTGCGTGCCCTGCGGCAGCACCCAGGTCGAGCGGCGCGCGATCCGCGAGTCCGCCCTCGGGGCCGGCGCCAGCGATGTCTTCCTGATCGAAGAGCCGATGGCCGCGGCCATCGGTGCGGGGCTGCCGGTCAGTGAGGCCTCGGGCTCGATGGTGGTCGACATCGGCGGCGGCACCACCGAGGTCGGCGTGATCAGCCTGGGCGGCATGGTCTACAAGGGCAGCATCCGCGTTGGCGGCGACAAGTTCGACGAAGCCATCATCAACTACATCCGCCGCAACTACGGCATGCTGATCGGCGAGCCCACGGCCGAGATGATCAAGAAGACCATCGGCAGCGCCTTCCCCGGCAGCGAGGTCAAGGAGATGGAGGTCAAGGGCCGCAACCTCAGCGAAGGGGTTCCGCGCAGCTTCACCATCAGCAGCAACGAGATCCTCGAAGCCCTGACCGACCCGCTGAACCAGATGGTGAGCGCGGTGAAGAACGCGCTCGAGCAGACCCCGCCCGAACTCGGCGCCGACATCGCCGAGCGCGGCATGATGCTCACCGGCGGCGGCGCGCTGCTGCGCGACCTCGACCGCCTGCTGGCCGAAGAGACCGGCCTGCCGGTGCTGGTGGCCGAAGACCCGCTGACCTGCGTCGTGCGTGGCTGCGGCATGGCCCTCGAGCGCATGGAGCGTCTGGGCTCGATCTTCACCTCGGAGTAAGCCCAGGCGCGCGGCGCCGTAGCTGCCATGCCCCTCGGTACCCTCGACCGCACGCCGCCCCCGTTCTTCCGCCAGGGCCCCTCGGCCCTGAGCAAGCTGGTCTTCTTCGCGGCACTGGCGGTGCTGCTGATGGTGGCCGATGCGCGCTGGCGCATGACCGAGCCGCTGCGCGCCGTAGTGGCGACGGCGCTGCTGCCGGCGCAGCGCGCGCTGGAGGTGCCGCTGGACATGCTGCAAGGCGGCGGAAGCTATCTGCAGGGGCTGCGCGAGGCGTTGCAGGCCGAGGGCGCCGCGCGCGCCGCGCTGGCCGCGCAGG
>JBBQOR010000077.1:0-7750 GCA_038331055.1 Burkholderiales bacterium | reverse complement strand
ATCTTGCGGTCGCCCTTGCCGTGCTTGTCCAGGCCGAAGGCCAGCGCCGCGGCGGTGGGCTCGTTGATGATGCGCTTGACGTCGAGGCCGGCGATGCGGCCGGCGTCCTTCGTTGCCTGGAGCTGGCTGTCGTTGAAGTAGGCCGGCACCGTGATCACCGCTTCGGTGACCTCTTCGCCGAGGTAGTCCTCGGCGGTCTTCTTCATCTTGCGCAGCACTTCGGCACTGACCTGCGGCGGCGCCAGCTTCTTGCCGCGCACCTCGACCCAGGCGTCGCCGTTGTCGGCCGCCGCGATCTTGTAGGGCATCAGATCGATGTCCTTCTGCACTTCCTTCTCGGTGAACTTGCGGCCGATCAGCCGCTTGACCGCGTACAGCGTGTTGCGCGGGTTCGTCACCGCCTGGCGCTTGGCGCTGGCGCCGACGAGGATCTCGCCGTCCTCCTGGTAGGCCACGATCGAGGGCGTGGTGCGCGCACCCTCGCTGTTCTCGATGACCTTGGTCGTATTGCCTTCCATGATCGACACGCACGAGTTGGTGGTGCCGAGGTCGATGCCGATGATCTTGCCCATGTCCTGTTCTCCTGATTCGGTGATGCGCTGGTTCGCAGTTGCGGCCCCGGGCCGCAGATTCAAGTCTTCGGCGCGCTGACGGTGACCAGCGCCGGGCGCAGCACACGCTCGGCGATCCGATAGCCCTTCTGCAGCACGGCGACCACGGTGTTCGGGTCTTGCGCCGTCGGCACCACGCTGATCGCCTGGTGCTGGTGGGGGTCGAACCTGGTGCCGGCCGGCGGCTCGATGGCCGTCACCTTGTTGCGCTCGAGCGCCGAACTCAGCTGGCGCAGCGTGGCATGCACACCTTCGAGCAGTTGCTCGGGCGTGGCGTTGGGGATGGTGATCGCCGCCTCCAGGCTGTCGCGCACCGGCAGCAGACTCTCGGCAAAGCCTTCGATGGCGAAGCGGCGTGCCTTGGCCATTTCTTCCTCGGCGCGGCGGCGGGTGTTTTCGGCCTCGGCCTTGGCGCGCAGGTAGGCGTCGGCCACGTCGGCGTGGCGGGCCTGCAGCTCAGCCAGTTGGGCTTCGGGGCTGGCGAGGCCCGCGCCGGCCGCCGCGGCCTGGTCGGCGCCGGGCTGGTCGGCCGCGCTGTTCGGGTGGTCAGGGGTGTCCGGTGTGTCGTTCATGGCTTCAAGCGAGAGATTGGCGGGGAGGTGGGGGCACCCTGCGGCGATTCAAGAGCGGCGTCGCGCGCCGCGATCACGGTCGAGATCAGGACGATCCGGAGTCGTCGTCCAGACGGGCGCTCCAGCGCTGCCATTCGGCCAGATCGCGGCGGTTGCGCTTGGTCGGTCGGCCTTGCTCGAGCGCCAGCGCCGGCTCGGGCGCCAGCCGCCGCTGCGCGGCCAGGCGTTCCCGGGCGGCGACGCTGTCGGGCGTCTCGCGGTACAGCGCCTGCGCCTGCGGGGCCGGCCCGCGCTGCAGGCTCAGGGCCAGCACCTCGATGACGCGCTCGGCCTCACCCTGGCGCAACTGCACGCAGTCGCCGATATGCACCTCGCGCGCCGGCTTGGCCAACTGGCCATTGATGCTGACGCGGCCGCGTTCGGCCTCCTCTGCGGCCAGTGCGCGGGTCTTGAAGAAGCGAGCCGCCCACAGCCACTTGTCCAGCCGCACGCGGGCACCGCTGGACGCGCTGGCGTGGGGGGCGGAGTCGGGGCGCGTGGGCTTCATGCGGGAAGCGCGGATTATTCAGCGTGGCCGGTCTCGGTGTTTCCCCTCATCTTCGGGGGCCGGGCGGCGGACCGTTTGCAGGGCACCATCGAGGGCTTGGTTTTGCAGTCTGACCCACATCACAAGGAGACACCATGCGTCGAGACACTTTCCTGCGCGCGCTGGCCGCGCTGGCCGCCAGCGGATCGCTGCCGATGGCTGCCCTGGCCAACACCAATCTGAAGATGATGATCCCCGCCAATCCGGGCGGTGGCTGGGACTCAACCGGCCGTGCGCTGGGCAAGGCGCTGCAAGAATCCGGCGTCGGCTCGGTGCAGTACGAGAACAAGGGCGGCGCGGCCGGCGCCATCGGTCTGGCGCAGTTCGTCAATGCCGCCAAGGGCGACGGCAACGCCATCTTGATGATGGGCGCCGTGATGCTGGGCGGCATCATCACCGGCAAGCCGCCGGTGACCATCACGCAGGCCACACCGCTGGCCCGCCTGACCAGCGAGTACAACGTCTTCGTGCTGCCCGAGAACTCGCCGCTGAAGACGATGAAGGACGTGGTCGAGCAGATGAAGAAGGACCCGGGCAGCGTCAAGTGGGGTGGCGGTTCGCGTGGCTCGACCGAGCATATCGCCGCTGCCATGCTGGCGCGTGAGGTCGGGGTCGACGCGACGAAGGTCAACTACGTGCCCTTCCGCGGCGGCGGCGAGGCCATCGCGGCCATCCTGGGCGGCAACGTCACGGTAGGCGGCAGCGGCTACAGCGAGTTCCAGCAATACATCGAGAGCGGCAAGATGCGTGCGATTGCCATCACGGCACCGACACGGCTCAAGGGCCTGAACATCCCGACCATGAAGGAGCTGGGCTACAACGTGGAGATCGGCAACTGGCGCGGCGTCTACGGCGCGCCCGGCATCACGCCAGCGCAACAGAAGGTGCTGATCGACATGGTCGTCAAGGCCACCCGCAGCAAGGCCTGGGCAGAAGCACTGGAGAAGAACAACTGGACCCCTGCCGTGCTCACCGGCAAGGAGTTCGAGGACTTCGTCGACCGCGAGTTCGCCGGACTGCGCGCGACCATGGTCAAGGCCGGCATGATCTGAACCGGCGCTGGCCCAGGCAAGGAACTCCCATGACCGGGCGCGCCCCGAGGGTGCTGCAGCAGACGCTGATCGGAGCCGCCGCGGTGCTGCTGGGTCTGGCGATGGCCGTCGGCGCCAGCACCATCTCCGGCGAGGCGGGCTACGCCGGCGTCGGCCCGAACTTCCTGCCCTGGGTGGTCTCGGTGGTGCTGGCGGTCTGCGGCATCTGGCTGATCGTCGATGCACGCCGCGGCGGCTGGCCCGACATGGAGGAGCCCTCCGGCGCCGCGCGTGGCGACTGGCGAGCCGTCGCCTGGGTGCTGGCGGGCATTGCCGCCAACGCCGCGCTGCTCACCACGATCGGCTTCATCCTGTCGTGCACGCTGTGCTACATGCTGGCCGTGCGCGGTTTGCGCCAGGCCGAGGGCAAGAGCCACCGCGGCCTGCGCGGGATGGTGATCGATGCAGTCACCGGCTTCCTGATCGCTGCGCCGGCCTTCTGGCTGTTCACCAAGCTGCTGGCGATCAACCTGCCCGGCGTCACCGACACCGGCTGGATCTGAGCGGCGGCGCGCTGCGCTTCCCCCCATGGACATCCTGAACCAGCTGCTGCAGGGCCTGATCACCGCGGGCACGCCGGTGAACCTGCTGTGGGCGCTGCTCGGCTGCGTGCTCGGCACGGCCATCGGCGTGCTGCCCGGCCTGGGGCCGGCGGTGACCGTGGCGATGCTGCTGCCGATCACCTCGCAGGTCGAACCGACGGCGTCGATGATCTTCTTCTGCGGCATCTACTACGGCGCGATGTACGGCGGCTCGACCACCTCGATCCTGCTCAATACGCCGGGCGAGACCGGCACCATGGTGACCGCGCTCGAAGGCTTCAAGATGGCCAAGAACGGCCGCGCGGGGGCGGCGCTCGCCACCTCGGCCATCGGCAGCTTCGTCGCCGGCACCATCGCCACGGTGCTGGTGACGCTGTTCGCGCCGATCGTCGCCACTTACGCCGTCAGGCTGGGGCCGCCCGAATACTTCATGCTGATGCTGCTGGCCTTCACCACCGTCAGCGCGGTGCTGGGCAAGAGCATGCTGCGCGGCATGACCGCGCTCTTCATCGGGCTGGCGATCGGGCTGGTCGGGCTGGACCAGATCACCGCGCAGGTGAGATACACCGCCGGCGTGCCAGAGTTCATGGACGGCATCGAGGTGGTGCTGGTGGCCGTGGGCCTGTTTGCCGTGGGCGAGTGCATGTACACGGCGCTGTATGAAGGCCGCAGCAACCAGACCCTGCACACCATCGGCAGCGTGCACATGACCAAGGCAGAGTGGCGGCGTTCTTGGCCGGCCTGGCTGCGCGGCACGGCGATCGGATTCCCCTTCGGCACCATCCCGGCCGGCGGCTCGGAGATCCCCACCTTCCTGAGTTACGGCGTCGAGCGCAAGCTCAGCAAGCACAAGGAAGAGTTCGGCACCACCGGCGCCATCGAGGGTGTGGCCGGGCCCGAGGCAGCCAACAACGCGGCCGTGACGGCCACGCTGGTGCCGCTGCTGACGCTGGGCATCCCGACCTCGGTGACGACCGCCATCTTGCTGTCGGCGTTCCAGAACTACGGCCTGAACCCCGGCCCGCAACTGTTCCAGACCAGCAGCGCGCTGGTCTGGGCGTTGATTGCCAGCCTGTACATCGGCAACTTGATGCTGTTGATCCTGAACCTGCCGCTGGTCGGCTTGTGGGTCAAGCTGCTGAAGATCCCGCGCCCGCAGCTCTACGCCGGCATCCTGATCTTTGCCACCATTGGCGTTTACGGCATGCGCCAGAGTGCGTTCGACCTTGTACTGATGCTCGCCATCGGCCTGGTGGGAGTGCTGATGCGGCGCTTCGACTTTCCGACCGCGCCGGTCATCGTCGGCATGATTCTCGGGCCGATGGCCGAGGCGCAGATGCGCAATGCGCTGTCGATCGGCGAAGGGCACTGGGGCGTGTTCCTCGAGCGCCCGATGTCGGCCGCGCTACTGGCCGTTGTGGTGGCGGTGCTGGTGCTGCCGCGGGTCATCAAGCTGCGGCGGCGGCCTCGAACGTCAGGGTGACGCCGACGCGTGCGTTCACACTGAAGCGCCCCGCGCCGTCGCGGCTTGCCGCTGTGCGGCCAGCGCCGCTTCGTCGGGCCGGCTGCGCGTGTCCCAGCCGAGCATGTGGCGCTCGGCCACCGCCGCCAGCGCGGCGATCCATTCGCTGCGGTCGTTCAGGCAGGGGATATAGCTGAAGTTGCTGCCCCCGGCGCCCAGGAATGCCGCGCGCGCTTCCTGGTCGATCTCTTCCAATGTCTCCAGGCAGTCGCTGGTGAAGCCGGGGCACATCAGGTCGACCGACCTGACACCCTGCTTCGCCAGCGCCAGAAGCGTCGGCTCGGTGTAGGGCTCCAGCCACTTGGCCTTGCCGAAGCGGCTCTGGAAAGTGACCACCATCTGCCCCGGCGCCATCTCCAGCGCCTGGCCGAGCAGGCGGGCGGTCTTCAGGCACTGGCAGTGGTAGGGGTCGCCCATCAGCAGGCTGCGGTGCGGCACGCCGTGAAAGCTGAGCACCAGCCGCTCGGCACGCCCGTGGGCCGCCCAGTGCGCGCGCGCCTGGGCGGCCAGCGCACCGATGTAGCCCGGGTCGTCGTGGTACTCGCAGACGAAGCGAAGCTCGGGCACGCGCCGCGCCTGTTGCGACCACTGCATCACCGCATCACCCACGCTGGCAGTGGTGGCTGCCGCGTACTGCGGGTACAGCGGCAGCACCAGCACGCGCGTGGCGCCATCGGCGCGCAGGCCGTCCATCACCGAGCGGATCGAAGGTTCGCCGTAGCGCATCGCCGGGCGCACCAGCACCCGGTGGCCGGCCTCGCTGAGCGCCGTCTGCAGCAGCCGCGCCTGGCGCGCAGTCCATACCGCCAGCGGTGAGCCTTCAGGCAGCCAGATCGAGGCGTACTTGGCCGCCGACTTGGCCGGCCGCGTGCGCAGGATGATGCCGTGCAGCAGCGGTAACCAGACGATGCGCGGGATCTCGACCACCCGCGGGTCGGACAGGAACTCCGCCAGATAACGGCGCAGCGCCGGGGCGGTGGGCGCGTCAGGTGTGCCCAGGTTGACCAGCAGCACGCCGGTGGTCGCGGGCTGACCGTGGCGAAAGGGCGGTTCCTCGCGAAAGGCCATACCCGTCAGCCAACCTGCGGCGGCTGCGGGGCGTGCAGCGAGGCCAGGTCGGCGAGATCGGCCAGCATCGCCTGCAAGTCCACCGGCTTGGGCCAGCAACCGGTGAACCCCGCCGCGGCCGCGGCGGCATGCGCGTCGCGGGCATTGTCGGCCGTGCACAGGAATGCTGGCAGCGCACCGTCACCGGCGGCGGCGCGCAGTTGCGGCAGCAGCGTGCAGCCGTCGGTGTCGGGCAGATGCAGATCTACCACCAGCACCTGCGGCTGCCAGTCGCCGGCCAACTGCAGGGCCTCGGCGCCGTTGAGCGCAATCTCCACCTGCAGCCCGGGGCCCAGCCGGCAGGCCTCGCGGAAGAGCAGGGCATTGATGCGGTCGTCGTCGACGTACAGCAGACGCATCATCGGGCCGCGACAGCGCACATGCCGGCGCGCCTCAGGCAAGGTCCAGCAGGCCGGGGATGGTCTGCGGCTGGGTGTCGCTGAAACGCAGCACGTCGAAGCGCACGCAGGCCGAGTTCGGGTCCACCGGCGAGCCACCCAGACCGATCACGCCGCTGCCATGCAGCGCGCAGCTGCCGCGGCGCAGGCTGAGGATCTCGCCGTCGTTGAAGCGCACATAGGTTCCGTTGTAGGACAGGTCGGTGAGCTGGAAGCCGCCACCATGCCAGTCCACCCTTGCATGCGAGCGCGAGACGCGCGAATCGTCGACGCAGAAGCTGGCCTGCGGGCTGCGCCCCAGCACCACCGGCATCTGCTCGCTGGCGAAGAGCCGGTTCAGATCTGTCCAGACCAGCCGCAGTCCCTCGGGCTCCATCGCCACGGCAACCTCGCCGAACTGGGTGACCGCCATGTCGGCGCCGCGACGGCCGCCCTGCACGTGCACCTGCACCGGCTCGACGCGGCCGCGCAGCGTCAGCTTGTCCAGACTGCGAAAGCGCGTACGCTGGTCGGCCGACAGGTCGCGCAGCACCTCGGCGGTGATCAACGTCTCGTTGTCGCTGGCGTGGTCCAGCAGCCGCGCCGCCACATTGACGGCGTCGCCGAAGCAGTCACCGGCCAGCTGCACCACCTCGCCGCGCGCCACCGCCACCTGCACATGCAACTCACGCAGGTTGCTCGCGCCGTTGGTCGCATCGAGCAACTCGTGCATCTGCTGGGCCGCGGCCACAGCCTGCGCTGGAGAAGAGAAGACGGCCATCAGCCCGTCGCCGAGCGTCTTCACGACATGGCCGCCGAATTCGGCCACGGGGCGCGCCAACTGGCCCACGCACTGCGTGACCAGCGTGGTCGCCTCGGCGTTGCCCAGTGCTTCGAACAGCGCAGTGCTGCCGCGCAGGTCGGCAAACAAAACGGCACGGTCCGCGATCTGTGTCATTGCTCACGCAGTGTACTGGTGGGCGCCGATCGATCCGGGCGAACCCGGTTGCGGATCACAGGTTGTCGAGGTAGGTGCGCAGCTTGTCCGAGCGGCTCGGATGCTTGAGTTTGCGGATGGCCTTGGCCTCGATCTGACGGATGCGCTCTCGGGTGACGTCGAACTGCTTGCCCACTTCTTCCAGCGTGTGGTCGGTGCTCATCTCGATGCCAAAGCGCATGCGCAGCACCTTGGCCTCGCGCGGCGTCAGGCCGTCAAGGATGTCCTTGACCACGTCGCGCAGACCGGCCTGCATCGCCGCATCCACCGGGGCCACCGAGTTGGTGTCCTCGATGAAATCGCCCAGGTGCGAGTCGTCGTCGTCGCCGATCGGCGTCTCCATCG
>JBBQOR010000076.1:0-7773 GCA_038331055.1 Burkholderiales bacterium | reverse complement strand
GCGGGCTGTCCGGTGAGGTCGCCGAACAGGCGCTGGCCGGTGCCCGCGGTGGCGAGTTCGACCGCGCGCGAGAGCTCTGGCGACGCCGCTTCGGCGTGCGCCCCGCCGACGCGCGCGAGATGGCGCGGCAGTCGCGCTTCCTGGCCAGCCGCGGCTTCGGCGCCGATACCATCCGGCGCCTGCTGCGCTCGGCCGAATTCGACGACGAAGGTGTCGAGCCCGAGCCCGAGGCGATGCTTGGCGCCAGCACCCGGGGGCCCGGCGCCGACTGAAGCGCCGCGGAGTGGCCGGCCGAGAAAGGTTGCGGTGCTACATTCGCCGCCGCGCCACCCCGGCGTCAGCCGCCGACTCCGCCCGCCTCTTCCTCGATGAGCCTTCCGCCCGCTGCCGCCGGCCGCCAGCTCGAGCACCGCCGCCAGGTCGAGGTGCAGGTGTACTCGCGCGGCGACGGCCTGTGGGAAGTCGACGCCCGGCTCACCGACATCAAGACGCACGACGCCCAACTGGTTTCCGGCACACGGGCGGCGGGTCAGCCGATCCATGATCTGCTGCTGCGTCTGGTGGTGGACTGCCGCTTCGAGATCCTCCAGGCCGGCTCCGAATCCCGCGCGACGCCCTACCCCGGCCACTGCGACCGCAGCCTGCCAGGCGAGCCGGGCGACCGTTACGCCGCGCTCGTCGGACTGAACCTGATGCGCGACTTCCGCCGCACGATGCGCGAGCGCGTCGGCGGGACCGCAGGCTGCACGCACCTCAGCGAACTGGCCCAGGTGCTGCCCACCGCCGTGGTCCAGGCCTTCGCCGGTGAAGTCATCGACAACCGCGGCGATGGAGAAGGCGCGGTGCGGCCGTTCCAGCTCGACCGATGCCACGCGCTGGCCAGCGACGGCGAGGCGGTGCGCCTGTTCTATCCTCGCTGGCTGCGCCGCCAGGACGCGGGCACTGGCCCGAGTGCCTGAGTTCCTTTCACGAACCCCTCCGCCAAAGGCCCCACCATGAAGATCCACGAGTACCAAGCCAAGGAACTGCTGCGCGCCCATGGCGTGCCCGTGCCGCGCGGCTATCCGGCCTTCAGCGTGCGCGAGGCGGTCGAAGGCGCGCAAAAGCTCGGTGGCGGCGTCTGGGTGGTCAAGGCGCAGATCCATGCCGGCGGACGCGGCAAGGGCGGCGGCGTCAAGCTGGCGCGCGCGATGGGCGAGGTCGAGGCGCTGGCCGCCCAGATCCTGGGCATGCAGCTGAAGACCCACCAGACCGGGCCCGAGGGCCAGAAAGTGCGGCGGCTGTTGGTCGAAGAAGGCGCCGACATCAAGAAGGAGTAGTACGTCGCCGCGCTGACCGATCGCGCCACGCAGAAGGTGGCGCTGATGGCCAGTTCAGAGGGCGGCATGGACATCGAGGAGGTGGCCCACAGCACGCCGGAGAAGATTCTCAAGGTCTTCGTCGATCCGCTCGTCGGCCTGACGGATTCTCAGGCGCTCGAGCTCGCTGCCGGCATCGGCGTGCCCGAGGCCTCGCAGGCCGAGGCGATGGACGTCCTGCGCAAGCTCTACACCTGCTACATGGCCACCGACGCCAGCCTGGCCGAGATCAACCCGCTGATTCTCGAAGGCTCGGGCCACATCAAGGCGCTGGACGCCAAGTTCAATTTCGACAGCAACGCGCTCTACCGTCACCCAGAGATCGTGGCCTACCGCGACCTCGACGAAGAAGACCCGGCCGAGGTGGAAGCCAGCCGCTTCGACCTGAGCTACATCAGCCTGGACGGCAACATCGGCTGCCTGGTCAATGGCGCGGGCCTGGCGATGGCGACGATGGACACCATCAAGCTGTTCGGCGGCGAACCGGCGAACTTCCTCGATGTCGGCGGCGGCGCCACCGCCGAGAAGGTCACCGAGGCCTTCAAGATCATGCTCAAGAACGAGCGCGTGAAGGGCATCCTGGTGAATATCTTCGGCGGCATCATGCGCTGCGACACCATCGCCGAAGGCGTGATCGCCGCCTGCAAGGCCGTCAACCTGAGCGTACCGCTGGTGGTGCGCATGAAGGGCACCAACGAAGACCTGGGCAAGAAGATGCTGGCCGACAGCGGCCTGCCGATCATCAGCGCGGGCACGATGGCCGAAGCGGCCAGCAAGATCGTCGCCGCCGTCCAGTAAAGCCCGAGGGACCCGTCATGAGCATCCTGATCAACAAGCACACCCAGGTCATCACCCAGGGCATCACCGGCAAGACCGGGCAGTTCCATACCCGCATGTGCCGCGACTACGCCAACGGCAAGAACTGCTTCGTCGCCGGTGTCAACCCGAAGAAGGCGGGAGAGGACTTCGAAGGCATCCCGATCTTCGCCAGCGTGGCCGAAGCCAAGGCGCAGACGGGGGCCAGCGTCAGCGTGATCTACGTGCCGCCCGCCGGCGCCGCCGCCGCAATCTGGGAGGCGGTCGAGGCCGACCTGGACCTGGCCATCTGCATCACCGAGGGCATCCCGATCAAGGACATGCTCGAAGTGCGCAACCGAATGCGCGCCAAAGAGGCCGCCGGCGGCAAGCAGACGCTGCTGCTCGGCCCCAACTGCCCCGGCACCATCACTCCCGAAGAGATCAAGATCGGCATCATGCCCGGCCACATCCACCGCAAGGGCCGCATCGGGGTGGTCAGCCGCTCGGGCACGCTGACCTATGAAGCGGTCGCGCAGCTGACCGAGATCGGCCTCGGCCAGAGCAGCGCGGTGGGCATCGGGGGCGATCCGATCAACGGGCTCAAGCACCTCGATGTGATGCGCCTGTTCAACGACGACCCTGAGACCGACGCCGTGATCATGATCGGCGAGATCGGCGGCCCGGACGAGGCGGAGGCCGCGCGCTGGTGCAAGGCGAACATGAAGAAGCCGGTGGTCGGCTTCATCGCCGGCGTCACCGCGCCGGCGGGCAAGCGCATGGGCCACGCCGGCGCGCTGATCAGCGGCGGCGCCGACACCGCCGATGCCAAGCTCGCCGTAATGGAGGAGTGCGGCTTCACCATCACACGCAACCCTTCCGAGATGGCGCGGCTGCTGAAGTCGCTGCTGTAGACCGCAGGCCACCGCAGAGGCAGCAGCGGCATCCAGAGCACGCATGGAGCACTGGGCCGACGCCGCTTTCTGGATCGCGCTGGGCAAGATCGTCTGGGTCAACGTCCTGCTGTCGGGTGACAACGCCGTGGTCATCGCGCTGGCCGCTCGCGGGTTGCCTGAGTCGCAGCGGCGCAGGGCGGTGATCGGCGGCAGCGCCGCGGCGATCGTGATGCGGGTCGTGCTGACGATTTTCGCGGTCGAACTGCTGCACCTGCCTTACCTCAAGCTGGTTGGCGCGGTGCTGCTGTTCTGGATCGGCGTGCAGCTCATGGTGCCCGAGGCAGACCATGAAGGCGGCATCAAGTCGGCCGGCGACCTCTGGGGCGCCATCCGCACCATCCTGATTGCCGACCTGGTGATGAGCCTGGACAACGTGATTGCGGTGGCCGCTGCCGCGGAAAGCGGGCCGCCGGGGAGCCGCACGATGTTGCTGATCATCGGTCTGGGCCTGTCGATCCCGCTGATCATCGCGGGCAGCCAGTTGCTGATGCACGTGATGGAGCGATTCCCGGTCATCGTGACGCTGGGCGCGGCGCTGCTGGGATTCGTCGCCGGCGAGATGCTCGTGCACGACGCGGCGGTCGAGACCTTCTTCATCGGCTTGGGTGGCGCGACCACGACCATCGTCGAGCTGGCTGGGGCGGTGGGCGTGGTGGTGCTGGGCACCTGGCTCGCGCGGCGCAAGATTCGCCCATTGCCGGAGCAAGAAAAAGGGAGCATCTGATGGTGGAATGGATTGCCGCGATCAGCTGGATTGCGGTGCTGGAAATCATCGCCATCGACATCCTGCTGGGTGGTGACAACGCGGTCGTCATTGCGCTGGCCTGCCGCAAGTTGCCGCCCAAGCAGCGCCGCCTGGGCATCCTGTGGGGCACTGCGGGCGCCATCGTGCTGCGCGTGGTGCTGATCGTCTTTGCCCTCAGCCTGCTGCAGGTGCCCGGCCTGAAGCTGGCCGGGGCGTTGCTGCTGCTCTGGATCGGTGTCAAGCTGATGCTCGCCGAAGACGAGGAGGGCCACGGCGACGTGGCCGCCAGCGACAAGCTGTGGGGCGCGGTGAAGACCGTCATCGTGGCCGACTTCGTGATGAGCCTGGACAACGTGATCGCCATCGCCGGCGCTGCCGAGACCGCGCCGGCCGAGCAGCAGCTGGCGTTGGTCATCTTCGGCCTGTTGGTGTCGATCCCGATCATCGTCTGGGGCAGCCAGCTGGTGATCAAGCTGATGGACCGCTTCCCGATCATCATCACGCTGGGCGCGATGCTGCTGGGCTGGATCGCCGGCACCATGCTGGTCGGCGACACGCTGACGCTGCCCTACCTGCCCACCGACGCGCCCGTCAAACCCGGCGCCGCGCCGCAGGCGGTGGCTGCTCTGCGCTATTCGGCGGGCCTCGCCGGTGCCCTTTTTGTCTTGGCACTGGGCCTGTTTCTGCAAAGGCGGGCCGCGGCGGCGCGCTGAGCCGGCCCGGCACCCGCCCCTGCCACGGCGAGCTTGCGGCCCACGATGCACGCGCAGCCTGAAACCCGGTTCGGTGCCTGGCAGATCGTCCGTGCGCTGGGCGCCGGGGCCCACGGCAGCCTGCATCTGGCGCGGGACGAGCGCAACAACCGATGGGCCGCGCTGAAGCTGCTGCCGCTGGGGGATGACGAGGCGCGCACGCGCTTTGTCGGGGAGGCGCAGGCGCTGGGACGGCTGGCGCATCCGGACATCGTGGGCGTGCTGGGCCACGGGCAGGCCGGGCGCGTCGGCTGGCTTGCGATGGAGCCGCTGGGCGGCAGTGACCTGCGCCGATACACCCGGCCGGCGCGTTTGCTGCCCGAGGCGCTGGTGCTGGACATCGGCGTGCGGCTGGCCCTGGCGCTGGCCCACGCCCATGAACGCGGCGTGGTGCACCGCGACATCAAGCCGTCGAACGTCATGGTCGACTGGACGTCCCGCCGCATGGCGCTGACCGACTTCGGCCTGGCGCGGCTGGACGACGCCTCGCGCACGCGCAGCGGCGTGATCTCGGGCAGCCCCGACTACATGGCGCCCGAGTTGCTGGCCGGCGCGCCGGCGAACGCTGGCAGCGATGTGTACGCGCTGGGCGCGCTGCTGTTCGAATTGCTCGCCGGCCGCCGGCCGCATGAGGCGGAGTCGCTGGGCGCGCTGCTGCGCCGGGTGGCGACGATGCCGGCGCCCGACCTGCGCGGCATGCGTCCGGACCTCGCCCCGGCCGTCGCCGACGCGGTGGGTCAGGCGCTGCAGTGCCGTCCCGCCGACCGCCCGCGCGGCGCAGCGGCCTTTGCCGCGGACCTTCAGGCTGCCGCCGCCCGGCTGCCGTCGCCCGGCGCGTCGACCTGAGGGTCGCCCACGAGTTCCAGACCTGGCGTTCCGAGGCACAATCTGCGGCCCCGCCCAGCACCCAGCGCCCCTTGTCCTTCACGCTCGAGTTTCACGCTGCCGTCGACCCCGGGCGCGCGCGCAGCAACAACGAGGACGCCGTCGCCCTGGACGAAGGCGTCGGGCTGGCCGTATTGGCCGACGGCATGGGCGGCTACAACGCCGGCGAGGTGGCCAGCAACATGGCCACCACCTTCATCCGCGCCGAACTCGGCCGCTGGCTGCGCGAAGCCAGCGCGCTCGCGACAGACGCCGAGGTCAAGCGGGCGATGGACATCTGCGTGGACAACGCCAACCGCGCGATCTTCAACGCCGCCAACTCCAACCCGCAGTACGCCGGCATGGGCACCACGCTGGTGGTGGCCGTGTTCCGCGATGCCCGCGTGCTCGTCGGCCATGTCGGCGACTCGCGCTGCTACCGGCTGCGCGCCGGCCGGCTGCAGCAGATCACGCGCGACCATTCGTTGTTGCAAGAGCAGATCGACGCCGGGATCATCACCCCCGAGCAGGCGGCGTGTTCGGCCAACAAGAAACTGGTCACCCGGGCCGTCGGCGTCGAAGACACGGTGCTGCTAGAGACCCATCTGCATGAGGTGCAGCCCGGCGATCAGTACCTGATGTGCTCAGACGGCCTGTCCGACATGCTCGATGACGCGACGCTGTCACAGTTGCTGCAAGCCCACGGCGCGCTGAATGCCGGCGCCGATGCGTTGATTGCGGCCGCCAACGAGGCCGGGGGAAAGGATAATATTTCGGTCGTCCTGGCGCGCGCCGCCGGCGGCGCCGGGCTGACCTTGCGTTCCTGGTGGCCGTTTCGCCGCTGACCAGGATCCGACTCACCAAGTAGCACGCCCGCTCGGGTGCGCACACAAGGGCAGGCATGGGCAAGCTGGTCGTATCGCTGGACGGTGTGGTCATCAAGGAAGTCCAGATCACGAAGGACAAGACGACCCTGGGTCGCCGGCCTTACAACGACATCGTCATCGACAACCTCGCCGTCAGCGGCGAGCACGCGGTGCTGCAGATGGTGGGCGCCGACATCTTCATCGAAGATCTCAACAGCACCAACGGCACCTACATCAACGGCAAGGCCGTCAAGAAGCAGCTGCTGCAGCACAACGACACCGTCGAGATCGGCAAGTACAAGATCCGGTACATGGTGGACGAGAGCAGCGAGTACGAGAAGACGATGATCATGCGCCCCGGCAGCAGCGGGCTGCACCACGGCGGCTTTGCCGGCGTGACGCAGGCGCAGCCCTCGGGCTTTGGCGCTCTGCCTGTCACCACGTCGGCCTCGGCCGCGACGCCGGGGCCGGCCGCGAGGTGACGCTGACCAAGGTCGTCACCACTGTCGGCAAGCCCGGCGTGCAGGTCGCCAGCATCACGCGCCGGCCCGGCGGCTACGCCTTCGCGCATGTCGAAGGGTCGGCGCGTCCCAGCGTCAACGGGGTGCCGCTGGTCGGCGATTCGGTGCCGCTGCGCAACGGCGACATCATCGAGCTTGCCGGCACGCAGATGCAGTTCATCCACCCGTAGAGCCGGCTTGCACTGCGTGCGGCGTGCCGGCGTGATGCCGTTCACGCACACCGCGCGGCATTTGGCAGACCCCGGTGCGGGCCGCCGGAGAATGAGACCTTGACGGCCTGTGCGCGCTGCGCCAGCCGCATGATCCCCAGTCTCCTTCACCGCCCCGCCGGCCATTGCCCATGCAGATTCGTGTTCTCGGATGTTCGGGTTCGATCGCGGCTGGAAACCGGACCACCTCGTTCCTGGTCGACGGCAGCATCCTGATCGATGCAGGTACCGGCGTCGGCGACCTGACGCTCGACGAGATGGCGGCCATCGATCACATCCTGATCAGCCACTCGCACCTGGACCACGTGCTGTCGATCGGCCTGCTGGCCGATAGCGTGACGCGGCGCCGCGAAGGCCTGCCGCCGGTGCAGGTCCACGCCCTGCCGCAAACCATCGCGGCACTGCGCACACACATCTTCAACGGGGTGATCTGGCCCGACTTCACCCGCCTGCCGAGTGCCGCGCACCCGGTGCTGGCCTTCGAGCCCTACGCGGTGGGTCAGGTACTGGATCTCGAAGGCCGGCGCATCGAAGTGCTGCCGGCCGCACACACCGTGCCGGCGGTGGGCTTCGCCGTGCTCGGCAGCTCAGGCGCCTGGGTCTTCACCGGGGACACCGGCCCCAACGCCGCGCTGTGGCAGCGGCTGGCCGAGTTGCCGGTCAGCATGCTGGTCATCGAGACCGCCTTTCGCGACGAGCAACTCGAC
>JBBQOR010000075.1:0-7839 GCA_038331055.1 Burkholderiales bacterium | reverse complement strand
CAGGGACTCTGCCCGCGGGTGAAGACGCCGCGCTCGACCGCCAGCTGGTAATGCTGCGCCGAACGGAACACCCGCATGCCCGAGACGGGGTCGTTGCGCGACCGGATCACCACCTCGACCCGCGCCGCGCCGCTGCCGCTTCCGCTGCCGTTGCCATTGAAGGCGAGCAGCTTGTTGACCAGCGAGAAGGCCACGCCCGGACGCGCCGGCTCGTCCAGCCGCTGCAGCTGCAGCTGCATGTAGGCCCGGTCATCGGTGGCTTCGAAGAGGCGGTTCTCTTCCTCGAAGTCGAACAGCGCGCGTGAACTGATCGCCACCACGAGCCGGCCTGCCAGCGTGTTGCCCATGGCCCGATGATAGGCAGGGCCAGGGGCGCGGCGACAATGGCTGAACCCCTGCCCGCCACGCACTGCCGTGACCCATCCTGTGCTGTCGAATCCCTTGCCGCTGCGCCGGCCGGCCAGCCGCGTGATGCTGCCGCGTTGAGCACGATGCTCGAACTGCGTGGGCTTCGCTTCAGCTGGCCGGGGGCGGCGGCGCCGACGCTGGCGATCGATGAGTTGACGCTGGCCGCCGGCCGCACCGTCTTCCTTCACGGACCCAGCGGCTGCGGCAAGAGCACGCTGCTCGGGCTGCTGGCGGGGGTGCTGCTGCCGTCGTCCGGGCAGGTGTCGCTGCTGGGCCGTTCCTGGGCCGGGCTGCGCGCTTCGCGCCGCGATGCCTTTCGTGCCGACCACGTGGGCTACATCTTCCAGCAGTTCAACCTGCTGCCTTACCTGAGCGTGCTCGACAACGTGCGGCTGCCCTGCCGCTTCTCGCGCCGGCGTGCCCAACGTGCCACCGCACGCGGCGAAGAAGGCGGTGCCGAGCGGCTGCTCGAGCGGGTGGGCCTGCCCGCATCGCTGTGGGCGCGGCCGGCCGCGCAGTTGTCGGTGGGCCAGCAGCAGCGTGTGGCTGCGGCGCGCGCGCTGATCGGTGCGCCCGAACTCGTGATCGCCGACGAGCCAACGTCGGCGCTGGATGCCGACCGGCGCGACGCCTTCATGGACTTGCTGCTCGGTGAATGCGCGGCGGCGGGCAGCACGCTGATCTTCGTCAGCCATGACCAGCGGCTGGCGGCACGGTTCTCGCAGCAGTTGTCGCTGCCGGCGATCAACCGTGCGGCCGTGGCTGCGGGTGCGGCATGAAGCCCTTGTTGGCGTTGGCCGCGCGCAGTGCCTGGCATCGGCGCGGCACGTTGGCGCTGGTGAGCTTGTCGATTGCCCTGGCCACGCTGCTGCTGCTCAGCCTGGAGCGGCTGCGCCAGGACGTGCGCACGAGCTTCGTGCAGTCGGTCAGCGGCACCGATCTGATCGTCGGCGCGCGGGCCTCGCCGGTGCAGCTGATGCTGTATGCAGTCTTCCGCATCGGCGGGGCCACCAGCAACCTGCGCATGGACAGCCTGCGCGCGGTGGCCTCGCACCGCGCTGTCGCCTGGATGGTGCCGCTGTCGCTGGGTGATTCGCACCGCGGCTATCCGGTGCTGGGCACCACGCCCGAGTACTTCGAGCGTTTTCGCTACGGGCAGGCGAAGCCGCTGGTACTGGCCCAGGGGCAGCGATTCGCCGGCACGCTGGACGGGCTGTACGAGGCGGTGATCGGCGCCGAGGTGGCGGCCGGCCTGGGCTATGGCCTGGGCCAGCGCATCGTGCTCAGCCACGGTGGCGGCGGCCTGCCCGGGGCCGAGCACGCCGACAAGCCCTTCAGCGTGGTGGGCGTGCTGGCGCGCACCGGCACGCCGGTGGACCGCACCGTGCACGTCAGCCTGCAGGCGATCGAAGCCATCCACCTGGACTGGGTGGGTGGCGCGCCGATGCCGGGCCTGCGCATCGCGCCCGAGCAGGCGCGAAAGTTCGATCTCGAACCCAAGCAGGTGACGGCCGCGCTGATCGGGTTGAAGAGCCGGGTGGCGGTGTTTGCGGTGCAGCGCCACGTGAACAGCTTCGAGGGTGAGCCGCTGATGGCGGTGCTGCCCGGCGTGGCGCTGGACGAGCTGTGGCAGCTGGTCGGCCTGGGCGAGCGGGCGCTGCTGGCGATGTCGGTGCTGGTGGCGGTCGTCAGCCTGGCCGGGTTGGTGGCCACGGTGCTGGCCGGCCTGGGCGAGCGCCGGCGTGAACTGGCGGTGCTGCGCGCGGTGGGTGCCGGGCCGCGCCATGTGCTGGCGCTGCTGGCGCTCGAAGGCACGCTGGTGACGCTGCTGGGCGCCTTGCTCGGCGCGGCGGCCGCGGCGCTGGCGGTGGTGGCTGCGGCGCCGTGGGTGCAGGCGACGTTGGGCATCACGCTGGGCGGTGGCGCGCCGACGGCAGTGCAGTGGGCGCTGTGGGCTGCCGTGGTGGCCGCCGGTATCCTTGCCAGCTTGGTGCCCGGCTGGCGGGCCTACCGGTTGTCGCTGGCCGACGGCCTGTCCCCACGGAGTTGACGATGCGCGCTTGGTTGACTGCCCTGGCCTTGATGGCTGCCCTGGTGCTGAGCAGCGCTCTCCCGGCCGCGGCTCAGACCGGCGGCGTAGTGCGTCCGCCCGTTGTGCCGTCCACCGCGCCGTCCACCCCGCCGTCGCCGGCTGCAAAGCCGGGTGCACCGCGCACCATCACCTGGGAAGACCTGACGCCGCGCGACTGGGATCCGATGAAGGACTTGCGCGGCCTGGACTTCGGCATCCTGCAAGACAGCGACCCACGCGCGCAGGCGATGCTCAGGCGGCTGCGTGAGGTGTGGGACAACGCGCCCACCAATCCGCGCATGGACGGCCAGCTGGTACGGCTGCCCGGTTTCGTCGTGCCGCTGGAAGAGGGCAAGGACGGGTTGCTCGAGTTCCTGCTCGTGCCGTACTTCGGCGCCTGCATCCACACGCCGCCGCCGCCGGCCAACCAGATCGTGCATGTGCTGCCGCGCAACGCGGCCAAATTCCGCTCGATGGAGACGGTGTGGGTGTCCGGCACGATGCGCACCGTGCGCACCGACAGCCTGATGGGCGTCGCCAGCTACCGGCTTGAGGCGACCACCGTCGAGGCCTACACCGAGAAGCCGCGTTGAGCGATCTGTCGCCGCCGCCGCCGCCGCCGCCGCCGCCGTCACCGCCGCCGCCGTCACCGGGCAATGCGCCCGACCTGGCGCGCACCACGCTGGCCGTGCTGGCGCTGGGCGCGCTGATCGGCGCCTCGCTGTGGGTGCTGCGCCCCTTCATCGGCCCGGCCATCTGGGCGGCGATGGTGGTGGTGGCCACCTGGCCGCTGATGCTGCGCGTGCAGGCCGCGCTGCGCGGGCGCCGTAGCCTGGCCGTGGCGGTGATGACCGTCGGCCTGCTGCTGCTGTTCGTGGTGCCGCTGACGCTGGCGATCCTGACCATCGTCGGCAACGCCGACCGCATCGTCGACGGCGCGCGCTCGCTGGCGGCGTTACGGGTCGGCGAGCCGCCGGCCTGGCTGCTGGCGTTGCCCTGGGCCGGCGAACGCCTGGGTGCCCTGTGGCGCCAACTCGGGGCTGCCGGGCTCGACGACCTGCTGCCGCGTCTGCAGCCTTACGCCGGCGCGCTGACGCGCTGGTTCGTCGGCGAGGTGGGCAGCCTGGGCTTTTTGCTGCTGCAGTTTCTGCTCACCGTGCTGCTGGCGGCGCTGATGTACGCCAGCGGTGAAGAGGCCGCCGGGGTGGCTCGTCGCTTCGGCGGCCGGCTGGCCGGGCCGCGCGGCGAGCATGCGGTGGCGCTGGCGGGTGATGCGATCCGCGGCGTGGCGCTCGGTGTGGGCGTCACCGCCATCTTGCAGTCGGTGCTGGGTGGCATCGGGCTGGCGCTGGCCGGCGTGCCGCTGTCCGGCTTGCTGACCGCGTTGATGTTCATGCTGTGCATCGCGCAGCTCGGCCCCTTGCCGGTGCTGGTGCCGGCCGGGCTGTGGCTGCTGGCCGAGGACCGCACCGGCTGGGGCATCTTCGTGCTGGTGGTCGGCGCAGTGGCTGCCACGCTGGACAACGTGCTGCGCCCGATCCTCATCCACATGGGCGCCGATCTCTCGCTGCTGCTGATCTTCTGCGGCGTGATCGGCGGGCTGCTGGCCTTCGGGCTGGTGGGCATCTTCGTCGGCCCGGTGGTGCTGGCGGTGGCATGGACGCTGCTGCGCGACTGGCTGGACGAGGATGCGGCGCCGCTGCCGCCACCCCCCGTGGCCTGATCGGCGCGCGACGCCGTCAGGGCGTGCCCACGAACAGATAGACGTTGGTCGAACCGCGCCCGTGCGTCGAGTGCCCGAGGCCGACGTACACCGGGCCCAGCGGCGACGCGCCTCCCAGGTAGACGGTGGTCGAGTCCAGCCAGCCGCTGCGTGAGGTCTCGGAGTACAGCCCCTGCGCGCGGCCGGCCTCCAGTGCCAGGCCCAGGCGCAGATCGCCGCGCAGGCCCAGCGGCAGGCGGCCGACGATGCGCTCGCCGCGCAGGTGCGCGTAGCTCACGGTATCGGCCAGCAGCTGCCCGCTGGCGAAGCCCGAGAGGTTGAGGAAGCCGCCCAGCGACGCGGCGTCGTAGGCCGGCAGGCGTCCGCGCGCCGGGCCGGTGTAGGCCAGGCGTGAGCCGATCACCCAGTCGCCGCGGCTCGCGGCGGCGCGCAGTTCGATCGCCGCACGCGCGTAGTCGCGCTCGCGTGATTCGTACCAGCTGGCGCTGAGCGCCCAGCCGCGGGTGGGAAAGTAAGGCTGGTTCAGCTGGTCGAGGTCCAGCGCCAGCAGCAGGCCGCCGAAGCTGGCGGACTCCGAGGGCAGGATCTGCGGGCCGGTCTCGATGCTGGTCGAGCGGCGCGACTCGCGCCAGCCCAGCCGCGCCTGTCCGAGCAGCCCCAGGTTGAGCCCGGCCGTGGCCTCCAGCGTGCCGCGGCCGATACGGAACTCGGCGATGCGCTTGCCGCCCTGGAACAGATCGGCGCGTTCGCGCCGCAGCTCGGCGCTGCCCTGCACGAACCAGCGCTGCGTCAGCCCGATCGGCTGCACCCACTCGGCCGCCAGGCCCTGGTTTCTGCCCAGCTCGGCGCTGAGCAGCATCTCGCCGCCCTGCGGGTTCAGCAGCGTGCGCTGCAGCGCCGCGCGCAGGCTGTAGGTGCTGCCCTGCAGCAGGTTGGCGTCCAGATTCAGGCCGAGCCTGAAGTAGTCAGGCCCCCAGCTCTTCTCCACCGGCAGCACGCGCAGCACGGTGCGTTCGCGCTGCGTCAGCAGCTGGTAGTCCACCGACTGGTACAGCCCGTCACCGTAGATGCGCAGCAGGTCGCGGTTCAGGCGCGCGGTGTCGAGCGGCTCGCCGGCCTGCTGGCGCAGGTGGCGCGCCACGGTCTGCGGCGCGATGCGGGCGGTGCTGGCCACCTCGACCGCATCGATGCGCGTCGTCGCCGTGGTCCGCGTGCCGGCCAGCCGCGCGCGCCAGGCGGCGTAGTCGACCTCGGACAGCGAAAGCGCCTGCAGCTGCCCGGTGACGGCCTCGGCAGCGGCACGGCCGCGCGCAGCGGCGTCGGCGTGTCGCTCGAAGTCGGCCGAACCCAGGCCGTCGAGCGCCGGCTTGAGATAGATGTCGCCCGTACGCAGCGTGGCCAGCGACAGGCTCACGTTCTGCTCGGTCAGGATGTTGACCATCTGCGCCGAGACGCTGAGCAGACCGCCCACCTCGCTGGCCGGCAGCAGCGGCGAGCCGACGTTGACCACGATCACGCGCTCGGCGGCGCAGCGCTCGCGCACCTCGCGGATCGGCAGGTTGTCGACCAGGCCGCCGTCGACCAGCTTGCGCCCGTCGAGCTCCACCGGCGCCATCAGCCCGGGCACCGACATGCTGGCGCGCATGGCCTGCGTCAGGCTGCCTTCGCGCAGCACCACACGCGCCCCGGTGCCGATGTCGGTCGCGATGATCGACACCGGCAGCGCCAGCGTGCCGAGTTCGCGCTCGCCGCGGTCGGCGCCCACCAGCTGGTTGAGGAAGAGCTTGATCTTCTGCCCCGACACCACGCCGCCCGGCGCAGACAAGCCCGCAGGGCCCACCCCCAGCTCACTGCCCGGCAGATAGCGTTGTGCCAGCCGGCGGCGGCGGAACTCCTGTTCGGCGTAGCTGGGCTCGTCGTTGAACATGTCGCGCCAGTCGGCCGCGGCCATCGCCTGGCGCATCTGCGCGGTGTCGAGCCCGGCGCCCAGCGCGCCCGCCACCAGCGCGCCCATGCTGGTGCCGGCCACGCAATCCACCGGCACGCGCAGCCGCTCGAGCACTTCCAGCACGCCGATATGCGCGGCGCCGCGCGCACCGCCGCCACCCAGCACCAGGCCGACGCGCGGCCTTGAGGGCGCATCGGCGGACGGCGATGCGCTTGCCTGCGCGCCCTGTGCCGCCGCGGGGCCGGGATGGCCGGTGAGCAGGGCGGCAGCGAGCAGGGCCGCGACTGCGCCCGCGTGGCGGTGGCGCGGCTGACCGCTGCGCAGGGTATCTGGGTTCATGCGGCGCATTCTCTGCGCCACCGAAGACGGCCCCGGCTACTGCATGAAGCCGATCGGCGCGCGCCTGGAGCCGCCCTCGGGCAGGTCGGCCGGCTCGAGCGCATCCCGATCGGCCAGCCGGGCGTTGCCGAAGGCGGTCATCAACGCACGCCGCATCTCGCGCGGGGCCAGCAGCGCCAGCCGCTCGAGCACGGCCTCGGGCGGATCGGTGCCGAAGCGCCGGCCCCACTCGTGTTCTGCGCGAAGGCGGCTGTACAGGCGCAGCGCTATCGCGCGTGCGGCGTCGCGGTCGGGCGCGTGCAACTCGAACACGTTCATGCGGTTGAGGATCGGGTCGGGGATGCAACGCCCGTCGTTCGCCGTGGCCACCCAGATCACCTGGCTGGCGTCGATGGCCACCTCGGCGAACTCGTCGGTGAAGCTGCTGGCGGTGTCGTGCTCGAGCAGGCTGTAGAGGGCGCCCAGCGGATCGTAGGCGTGCTCGCCGCGCGCCTTGTCGATCTCGTCGACCACCATCACCGGGTTGGCGTACTGGCCCTCGACCAGGGTCTCGAAGACCTTGCCCGGGCGCGCGCCCTTCCACTGGCTGCTGGCGCCCGAGAGCACCCAGCCGGCGGTCAGGCTGCTCATGCTGATGAAGCCCAGGCCGGTGCCCAGCAACTGCGCCACCTCGCGCGCGAAGTGCGTCTTGCCGATGCCCGGTGGGCCCAGCAGCAGCATCGGCGTGATCTCCAGCGCATCGCGGCTGTCCTGGCACAGCGCCAGCTGGCGGCGCACGTCGTCCAGCACCTCGCTGAAGTTGGGCAGCTCGCTGTAGAGATGCGCCATCGCCGGCAGGCCCGAGGGCTTGACCTGGAAACGCTCGGGGCCCTTCTCCAGCATGCGCTCGTAGGTGGCGCGCAGCGTCTCGTGTTCACGCTGCGGCAGCTTGTCCAGCCGCTGCTCCACATCGCCCCTGCGGAACACCGATCGCATGTGCGCGATCGGGATGCCGGTGTGGCGGGCCAGCGGAACCAGGTCCTGCGAAGCGCTCATCAACGGACTCCTGTGAAGCGGTCGGCCTTGCCGACCCCCATTCGAACAAAGCGCGCCGCATCTGCAAGCCCGAACAAACACCCGGTCAGGCCCCAATTGCGCGCACAGCGCCACAGAACCCCAGCAAGTCACGCGCCAGCGTCGGTCATGTCTTAGGTCCGTCGTCACCGGCTGCGTTTCAGGCTGCGGCGCAGACCGTCCGTCGCAGACCCCTGGCCGGGGGCGATGGCGCTGCCTAGAGTGCACCCATCGACAACCCGGACACCCACCAGGAGCGCACCATGAACACCACCCGCCGCACCAGCTTGAACCCCT
>JBBQOR010000074.1:0-7883 GCA_038331055.1 Burkholderiales bacterium | reverse complement strand
CCAAGTCCCTCGATCTCGGTTGCGGCCCGCAGCCGAAGAACCCGTTCAACGCCGAAGAGGTCTACGGCATCGACGTGGCCGAGTTTCCCGGCACCTCGGTCGTGCAGGCCGACCTGGTGGTCGAGCCGATCCCCTTCCCCGACGCGTCATTCGAATACGTGACGGCACACGACTTCATCGAGCATGTGCCGCGCGTGATCTACAACCCGCAGAGGCGCAACCCCTTCATCGAGGTGATGAACGAGATCCACCGCGTGCTCAAGCCGGGCGGCCTGTTCCTGTCGTTCACGCCGGCCTTCCCGCACCCTGCAGTGTTCCGCGACCCGACGCACGTGAACATCATCACCGAAGAGACCTTCCCGCTGTACTTCGACCACGAGCGCTGCTGGGCCAAGGCCTACGGCTTCAAGGGCGCCTTCATCGTGCGCAGCCAGGAATGGCGCGGGCCGCAGCTGCTGAGCATCCTGCAGAAGGTCTGAGCCCCCAGGCAACCGCATGACGCAAGACGCAGCCCCCTTCATCCACGCCACGGCCGAGGTGCAGAGCACGTCGGTGGGCCACGGCACGCGCATCTGGCAGTTCACCGTGGTGCTGGCCGGCGCACGCATCGGTCGCGAATGCAACATCAACGCGCAGGTCTTCATCGAAAGTGATGTGGTGGTCGGCGACCGCGTGACGGTGAAGTGCGGTGTGCAGCTGTGGGACGGCATCACGCTCGAGGACGATGTCTTCGTCGGCCCGAACGTCACCTTCACGAACGACCGTCACCCGCGCTCGAAGGTCTACCCCGAGGCCTTCCAGCGCACGCTGTTGCGCCGCGGCGCGTCGATCGGCGCCAACGCCACGATCCTCGGCGGCGTGACGATCGGCGAGAGCGCAATGGTCGGCGCCGGCAGCGTGGTCACGAAGGACGTGCCGGCCGACGAGCTGTGGTTCGGCAACCCGGCCGTCTGCAAGGGCCGCGCGCCGCAGCGGCCTTAGTCCACGGCGCGGCTGCGGCGGAGGGCCGTTCAGGCCACCCGATCAGCGGCGGGATTCATCAGGTAGCGCGCCGGCACCGTACGGTCGCCGCTGACGATGCAGCGCACGGCGTCCTCGACGGCGCGCAGCACCGTCTCGCAGCGTGTGTCCACGTGCGCAGTCCGCAGCGCCTGGCCCACGCGCGCGGCCACCCCCACCGGCCCGGCGGCATCGAAGCGGGCCGACGCCTGCTGTTGAACGGCGCCGGGCTCGACGAGGTCGAATACGTCGTACCAGACCGGCGAATCGCCCAGGCTCATCACTTCGGGCATCTGCCGGTAGAACGAGGGCAGCACCGGGATGCCGCCGGTGAGCAGGCAGTTGAAGACGCGGATCGGCACCCCGCCCAGCACCGGGACGATCCAGTGCGTCTTGTGGCCGGCCCAGTCGAGCAGGTTGTCGAGTTCGGACTTGGCCTGGTAGCCGTGGTCGGCGAAGGCGATGCCGGGAAAGCTCTTGTTCAGCGTGGACAGCGCGCGGTTGCGTCGTGCGAAGCTGTCGTAGCGCACATGCGGGCCGAAGGGGGCGTCGCTGCGCGCAGCCAGCAGCTTGTCCATGTGCTCGACGATGAAGGCACGCGACCACTGGTTCACCGCCACCGGCACCGGCCCCAGCAGGTGTGGCGAAAAGTGGCTCAGCGTGTACAGGTTCTCCGAGGTCGAGGGCAGGTAGAAGTCGCTGTGCGCCGCCAGCATGCCGCTCATCTGCAGCCAGTGCTGCGAGTCCCAGTCCCAGACCACGAACAGGCTCGCCGGCCGCTGCTCGACCAGCGCCAGGTACTGCGGCAGCAGCTTGCCGATATCGTTGTTCAGCAGCAGGTAGACGGCGCGTTCGGGCAGCGACGCGAAGTCCCCGGCAAGGAAGTCCTTGGGCAGCCGCGTGTAGTGACGACGCGCATCCAGCGGCAGGGCGTGGCGCAGGTTGTGGCCCAGGCAGACGTCATCCAGGCGGCTGAAGTCGTGGCGCTCCAGCTTGCGGCGCAGGGCCAGCTGGCGGCCGATGGCGTGGTCGTCGAGCGCGCGCTCGCCGAGCGCGGCATGCACCGTCTCCTGCTGCTGCGCGAGCTGCTGGATGCGTCCGATGAGATCGGCCGAGAGCGCCATCTCAGATCATCTCCAGCGCCAGCGCCTCGCGCACGGCAGCTGCTACCTGCGCGGCCTGAAGCGCACTCAGCGCCGGGCCGATCGGCAGGCTCAGTACCTCGGAGGCCAGGCGCTCGGTGACCGGCAGCGGACGTGCCACGAAGCCGGCGGCGGCCGGGTTGCGGTAGGCCGGCTGTTCGTGGTTGCCGAGCGGGTAGTGCACGAGCGTGCCGACCCCGGCGCGCTGCAGCGCTTGCTGCAGGGCCGCCCGGCGCGCGCTGCGCACGACGAAAAGGTGCCAGACCGGATCGGCCTCGACGTGCACCTGCGGCAGGCCCAGGTCCAGACCCTGCAGCGCATGCAGGTACTGGCGGGCGCGCTCGGCACGGCAGGCGTTCTCGGCGTCCAGGTGCGGCAACCTGGCGCGAAGCAGTGCGGCCTGCAACTCGTCGAGACGAGAGTTGTAGCCCGCCACCTCATGCTGATAGCGCACTGCCGAGCCGTAGTTGCGCAGCCGGCGCACACGTTCTGCGAGCTGACTGTCGTTGGTGGTCACGGCGCCGCCGTCGCCGAGCGCACCGAGGTTCTTGCCCGGGTAGAAGCTGAAGCCTGCGGCGTCGGCCAGGCCGCCCGTGCGCTGGCCGGCCCAGCGCGCGCCATGGGCTTGCGCGGCGTCCTCGATCACCCGCAGGCCGTGGCGCTCGGCCAGCGCCATGATCGGGCCCATCTCGGCCGGCTGGCCGTACAGGTGCACCGGCATGATGGCCTTGGTGCGTGGGGTGATGGCCTCGGTGATGCCCGCGGCGGTGATGTTGCAGGTGAACGGATCGGGGTCGACCGGCACCGGCGTCGCGCCGGCCTGGCTGACTGCCAGCCAGGTGGCGATGAAGGTGTTGCCGGGCACGATGACCTCGTCGCCAGGTCCGATGTCCATCGCGCGCAGGATCAGGTGCAGCGCGTCCAGCCCGTTGCCCACGCCGATGCAGTGGCGCACGCCGCAGTAGGTGGCGAACTCGGCTTCGAAGGCCTCGGTCTCGGCGCCCAGGATGTAGCGGCCGCTGGCCAGCACACGCTCGAAGGCGGCGCGCATCGCGGCCTCGTGCGGCGCGTTGACCTCGCGCAGGTTCAGGAACTCGATCATCGGCATTGCTCTTTCAGGCCCAGCGCGCACGCATGAAGGCAGCGTAGTCACGGTAGTAGTCGTCCTCGGCGAAGCGGTTGGAGGCGAGCACCATGCACACCGAGCCGGAGGAAAAATTGTCCAGTTCACGCCAGATCATCGGGCACACATACAGGCCCTGGTAGCTGCGGTTCAGGTGCACACGCTTCTTGTCCTTGCCGTCGTCGAGCACGACGTCGAAGCTGCCCGACATGGCCACGATCAGCTGCTGCAGATCCTTGTGCGCATGGCCGCCGCGCTCGGCGCCGCCGGGCACGTCGTACAGGTAATACACGCGCCGGATGTCGAACGGCACATGGCTGTCACCTTCGATGAAGGTGAGGTTGCCACGCGGATCGTGGATCTTCGGCAGTTCGACGATCTGGCAGTCACTGATGCTCATGTCAGCCCCTCGGGCCCCCACTGGGTTCAGACCGATGCTAGGAATTCGGCGGGCGCGGGATCAGGCGAAATGGCCGCCGGTGAAGGGTCAGATCCGGGCACTGCCGCAGCGGCGAGCAGCAGCGCGGCCTGGGCCGCTGCCGCTGGTGGCAACTGCTGCAGCCACCAGCCTGGCTCGTACTTCCACCAGGCATGCCCACCCATCGGGGGCTGGCCGCCATTCAGGTGGTGATAGCGCCGCGGCTGCAACTCGAGCGCGAAGCGCGCGGCCTCGGCCTCGGTGGGCATCGTGAAGCGCTGCGAGACCGCCCCCATGAAAGCGAAGAACAGGTCCTCGCTGCTGCCGCTCTTGAGAAAGTAGTCGCGCGCCTGCGGAAACTCGCGCAACAGCGCGATGCAGGCTGCAGTGCGCCGAAGGCTGAAGCCGCCATTGCCCACATGCGTGCGCACCGCGCGCGGCGCTCCGGCGTAGCGGTCGAGTTCGACGCGGATCTCGAGCGCCTGCGGCCAGGGCGCGCCGACGTAGTCGTGGCCGCGCGTCATCCAGGCGTCGAGCTCGTCGCGCAGAACCAGGGCATCGGTCTGCAGGATCAGCATGAACTCGTTCGCCGCGAAGCGGGCGTAGAAAGCTTCGTCCAGCAGCAGCAGGTTGTAGCCCTTGATCGAGCCGAAGAAGGCGTCGGGCGCGCGCACCACGTGCAGGCCGGGGCAGTCGGCGGCGTAGCCCGCGTAGGCCGTGAGGTCGAGCGACTGCGGCGCCAGCAGCGCCACACGGCGCCCGGGCGCGAGCTGGCGCAGCGAATGGCGCAGCGAGAAGGCCTCCAATGCGTCGAGCCGCGGCTTGTAGACCGGGACGAGGACGATCAGGCGGTCCGGGTCAGCGGCAGCTGGGGTCATGGGTGGGCCTCTCCGGGGCCGTGCGCAGGAGCCCTCGGGTCGATCAGATCACGCCGCGGGGCGCCGCGATCGCTTGAACTGGGCCGCCTGTCGCAGGCTGATCGAGCCCGGCGGTGCCGGTCGGTCATCGCGCCGGTCGCCGCCGGCGCATGGGGCGCTCTCTAGAATCAGCCGCATGACCCGCCAGCTCTTCGTCACCACCGCGCTGCCTTACGCCAACGGGCCGTTCCACATCGGCCACGTGATGGAGTACATCCAGGCCGACATCTGGGTGCGCTTTCAGCGCATGCGCGGGCATGAGGTGAACTTCGTATGCGCCGACGATGCCCACGGCGCGCCGATCATGATCGCCGCCGAACGTGCCGGCGTGAGCCCGCAACAGTTCGTCGCCAACATCGCCGCCGGACGCAAACCGACGCTGGACGGCTTTCACCTCGGTTTCGACCACTGGCACAGCACCGACGCGCCCGAGAACCACGTGCTGGCGCAATCGGTCTACCGCGCGCTGAAGGCGGCCGGGCTCATCGACGTGCGCGTGGTCGAGCAGTTCTTCGATCCGGCCAAGGGCATGTTCCTGCCCGACCGCTTCATCAAGGGCGGGTGCCCGCGCTGCGGCACCCCGGACCAGTACGGCGACAACTGCGAGAACTGCGGCGCCGTCTACGCACCCACCGACCTGAAGAACCCGACGTCGACGCTGTCCGGCGCCACCCCGGTACTGAAGAGCAGCGAGCACTTCTTCTTCAAGCTGTCCGACCCGCGCTGCGTGGCCTTCCTCGAAGACTGGACGCAGGACGGCCGCCTGCAGCCTGAGGTGGCGAACAAGGTGCGCGAGTGGTTCACGCGCGACGCCGACGGGCAGCCCGCATTGGCCGACTGGGACATCAGCCGCGACACGCCTTACTTCGGCATCGAGATCCCCGATGCACCGGGCAAGTACTTCTACGTCTGGCTCGATGCGCCCATCGGCTACCTGGCCGCGCTGCAGGCGCGCTTCGATGCGCTCGGCCGCGACATGCAGGCCTATCTGGCCGACCCGGCGACCGAGCAGCATCACTTCATCGGCAAGGACATCATCACCTTCCACACGCTGTTCTGGCCGGCGATGCTGAAGTTCAGCGGGCGCAAGGTGCCCGACCGCATCCATGTGCACGGCTTCATCACCGTCAGCGGCGAGAAGATGAGCAAGAGCCGCGGCACCGGCATCAGCCCGCTGCGCTACCTCGAACTCGGCCTCGACGCCGAATGGCTGCGCTACTACATCGCCGCGAAGCTCAGCGCGCGGGTGGAGGACATCGACTTCAATGCCGAGGACTTCGTCGCCCGCGTCAACGCCGATCTGGTGGGCAAGTACATCAACATCGCGAGCCGCGCCGCCGGCTTCATCGGCAAGCGTTTCGGCGGCCAGATTTCGGCCGACCTGGGCGTGGAAGGCCGCGCGCTGCTCGACGCGTTGCGCTGCCACGCCGAGACCATTGCCACGCTGTACGAGGAGCGCGAGTTCGGCAAGGCGCTGCGCGAGGTGATGCTGCTGGCCGACCGCGTGAACGAGTACGTCGACCGCCACAAGCCCTGGGAACTGGCGCGGCAGGACGGCATGGAAGCCGCGCTGCACGATGTCTGCAGCAGCTGCATCGAGGCCTTCCGGTTGCTCACGATCTACCTGAAGCCGGTGCTGCCGGCGCTGGCGGCAAAGGTCGAGGCCTTCCTGGCGGTGCCGCCGCTGAGCTGGGCCGATGCCCGGCGCGGCCTGGTGCATGGCGGGCACCACCGTATCGGCGAGTACAGGCACCTGATGCAGCGGGTGGACACGAAGGCGCTGGACGCCCTGTTCGAGCCGCCGGCCGCCGCAGCAGCGCCGCTGCCCGGCGGCGAGCCGGTGGCGGCCGAGATCGGCATCGGCGACTTCGCCAAGGTCGACCTGCGGCTGGCGCTGATCGTCGCCGCCGAGCGCGTCGAGGGCAGTACCAAGCTGCTGCGATTGACGCTCGACGCCGGCGAGGGCCGCACACGCAACGTATTCAGCGGCATCGCCAGCGCCTACACGCCCGAGCAACTGGCGGGCAAGCTGACGGTGCTGGTGGCCAACCTGGCCCCGCGAAAGATGAAGTTCGGTATCAGCGAAGGCATGGTGCTGGCAGCCAGCCACGCCGACGAGGGCGTGCACCCGGGGCTGTACGTGCTGCAGCCCTGGCCGGGCGCCGTGCCGGGCTTGCGCGTGCGCTGAGGCACTAAGGCGGCGAGGCGCCGGCAACTGCGTCGCCGTCAAGCAGCCGGCCGGCGGCATTGACGCCGGTCACGCCACGGACGGCGCCCCGCCATGCTGAGGCCGCAATCAGGCGCACACTCGGTGCATGCTGAAGTTCGGCGACCGATTGCACCGCTTCCATCCGCGTCTGCTCGACACACTGCCCGGCTACAACCGCCAGCAAGCGCTGGCCGATGTCGGCGCCGGCCTTACCGTCGGCGTGGTGGCGCTGCCGCTGGCCATGGCCTTCGCCATCGCCAGTGGCGTCAAGCCCGAGGCCGGCCTCTTCACGGCCATCATTGCCGGCTTCCTGATCAGCGTGCTCGGTGGCTCGAACGTGCAGATCGGCGGCCCGGCGGGCGCCTTCATCGTCATCGTCTACGGCATCGTCGAGCGTTACGGGCTGGCCAACCTGCTGATCTGCACGATGCTGGCCGGCGTGCTGCTGTTCGCGATGGGGCTGTTCAAGCTCGGCGGCCTGGTGCGCTACGTGCCGGTGCCCATCATCATCGGCTTCACCAACGGCATTGCGGTGCTGATCGGGCTGTCGCAGCTGAAGGACTTTCTGGGCCTGCAGACGCCGAAGATGCCGGCCGACTTCTTCGCCCAGATCACGATGCTGGCCAGCCACCTGGGCAGCGTCAACCCGGCAGCGGTGGTGCTCGGCGCCGCCAGCCTGGCGCTGGTGGTGCTGTGGCCCAAGTCCTACACGATGGCGATCGCGCCGACGGGCCGGGCCGCACGCACGCGGCGCGTCGCCTCGCACCTGCCGGGCACGCTGGTGGCGCTGGTGCTGGCCTCGCTGGCGACGGTGTTCCTGGCGTTGCCGGTGGAGACCATCGGATCGCGCTTCGGCGGCATCCCCCAGGCGCTGCCGGCCTTCGCGCTGCCCGAGTTCAGCTGGGCCACGGTCAAGCTGCTGCTGATTCCGACGCTGACCATCGCGCTGCTCGGCGCCGTCGAGTCGCTGCTGTGCGCGCGCGTGGCCGACAACATGGCGGATCACCCGAAACACGACCCGAACCAGGAACTGATGGCGCAGGGCGTGGCCAACTTCATCACCCCGTTGTTCGGT
>JBBQOR010000073.1:0-7912 GCA_038331055.1 Burkholderiales bacterium | reverse complement strand
CTCCTGCAGCGCGCGTCGCTCATAGCGGCGGTACGCGGTCTGCCCATACAGCGCCAGGATCTCGCCGGTGCGGCAGCCGGCCAGGCGTTCGACCTCGCGGCTGAGTTCGATGAAGGGCAACTCGAGCACATCGGCCAGCATGCCGCCGAGCGTGGACTTGCCCGCGCCGCGCAGGCCGATCAGCGCTACGCGCAAGGGACGCGCCGCACCAGCGCGGGATGGCGCGCTGCTGTCGTCCAGCAGTGATGCGAGAGGGCACTGCAGCGCCTGCGCCACCTGCAGCAGCACCAGGATGGATGCGTTGCCCAGGCCGACTTCGAGGTTCGCCAGGTGCCGCTCTGAAACCGCCGCGGCAGTCGACAGCGCCTTGCGCGTCATGCCCCGGCGCTGGCGCAGGGTGCGCACACGCTCGCCCAGCACCGCCAGGTACGGGTGGCGCGCCGCGACCGCTTTGTCGGCGGTGTCGGCGATGTCGGCGTCATCGGCAGAAACGGGCGGGTCTGGTGGGCGGGGCATGCCTGGAAAGATTGACGTCTGGAATAGGCACAATACTGCATCAATCCAATGCCGACAAGAGTCTTTACCGTCATTGCCCCATGACCCGCCCGAAGAACCACTCGATGAACCACCCGACGCGCCCTGCCGTGCCGCCCGCAGCCGATGTCGCCTTTGTCGAGCTGCCCTGGGACGGGCGCCTTGTGCGCATCGAGTACCGCTTGATCGAGCCGGCCACAGTCGGCCGCGCGGCGCCGCTGATGGTCTTCCTGCACGAAGGGCTGGGCTCGGTGTCGATGTGGCGCGACTTTCCTGATCAGCTGTGCGCCGCGGCCGGGCTTCGCGGGCTGGTCTATTCGCGGCCGGGCTATGGCCGCAGCACGCCCCGGGCGCTCGGCGAGGCCTGGGGCCCGGACTTCATGCACCGCCAGGCGGCGCAGTTGTTGCCCGCACTGCTGCCGGCGCTGGGTGTGCATGCGCAGGGCGATCCGCCCTGGCTCTTCGGCCACAGCGATGGCGGCTCGATCGCGCTGCTCTACGCCGCGGCGCCGGCGCGGCCGCTGGCCGGCGTGGTGGTGATGGCGCCGCACATCGTGGTCGAGACCGTGTCGATCGACAGCATCGAGCGGGCTCGCCAGGCGTATGCCCAAGGCGAGCTGCGTCAGCGCCTGTCGCGCCACCACGATGAACCGGATTCGGCGTTCTGCGGCTGGGCCGGCGCCTGGCTGAGCCCGGCCTTTCGCCACTGGTCGATCACCGACGAGATCGGCAGCATCCGTTGCCCGCTGCTGGCACTACAGGGCAGCGAAGACGAGTACGGCACGCTGGAGCAGATCCTCGGTATCGCTCGCCGCGTGCCGCAGGCCGAGTTGCTTGAGCTTGCCGGCTGCGGCCATTCACCGCATCGAGAGCAGCCGCAACTTGTGATCGACGCCGTGGCCGGCTTCGTCCAGCGTCATCGCCGCGCCGCGGCGCAGCCCTGACTGGTCAACGCGGCGTGGGCGCGCCGGGTTTGCGAATGCGCAAGGGCGCCCGCTTGGCCGGCACTGCGGCAGCAGCTGCCGTCACGACGTCGCTGTCGAGCGCGGGCGACAGGGCCACTGAAAGCACCTCGGCCGCGGCGTTGCCCGCAGCCGCGGCGCCGGCGGCCGGGGCCGCCGGCTCGAGCACGCGCGAGTAAGGCGACAGCAGCTGCACCAGCTGGCCGTAGATCTTCGGGCTGCCGGCCACCAGTTCGCGCTGGTACAGGAAGTCGGCCTCGCCGGTGAAGTTGCCGATCAGGCCGCCCGCCTCGGTGATCATTAGCGAGCCTGCGGCGATGTCCCACGGGCTCAGGCCGGTCTCGAAGAAGCCGTCGTACCAGCCGGCGGCCACGTAGCACAGGTCGAGTGCCGCCGCGCCCGGGCGGCGCAGCCCGGTGCACTGCTGCATCACCTCTTCGAACATCTTCACGTAGCGCTTGAAGTTGTCGCCCTTGCGAAAGGGGAAGCCGGTGCCGATGAGTGCGTCATGCAGCCGGGTGCGCTTGCTCACGCGCAGCCGGCGGTCGTTGAGAAAAGCGCCGCGGCCGCGGCTGGCATAGAACAGGTCGTTGCGCGTGGGGTCGTAGACCACCGCCTGCTGCACCACGCCGCGATGCGCCAGTGCGATCGACACGGCATACACCGGCAGGCCGTGCAGGAAGTTGGTGGTGCCGTCCAGCGGATCGATGATCCAGACAAACTCGCTGTCCTTGGCCCCGTGGCTGCGGCCGGACTCTTCGGCCAGGATGCCGTGGCCCGGATAGGCCTCGAGCAGCAGCGTGATGATCGCCTGCTCGGCCGCCTGATCGACCTCGCTGACGAAGTCGTTCGGGCCCTTGACCGTGACCTTGAGCATCTCCAGGTCGAGCGCCGCCCGGTTGATGATCACGCCCGCAGCCCGCGCTGCGCGTACCGCGATGTTCAGCATGGGGTGAAGCGAGTGCGACGTGGGCAGCGACATGGGCGGGCAGGCGTTGGAGGTGACAAAGAACGGCCGGTGAGAATGCGCACGGCGCAGCCGACTCGGCTAAGCCCCTGATTTTAATGTGGAAGGACGTGGCGATGACTTCCGACATGCCGGACGCCGCCCGCTTCGTGCTGGTGTCGCCCAGCCACGCCGCCAATGTGGGCGCCGCGGCGCGCGCGATGAAGGTCATGGGCTTTGCCGATCTGGTGCTGGTGGCGCCGCGCCGCGCCGACGTGCTTCACAGCGCCGAGGCGCAGGCGATGGCCAGTGGCGCGCTGGACGTGCTGCAAGGTGCGCGGGTGGTGGACACGCTGGCCGAGGCCCTGCACGGCACCACCTGGGCCTGCGCGACGGCAATGACGCCGCGTGACTTCGGCCCGCCGACGCTGGCGCCGCGCGAACACTTCGCCGCCCTGGCTGGCAGCGGGCACCGCGTCGGGTTCGTTTTCGGCCCCGAGCGCACGGGCCTGGCCAACGACGATGTCTACCGCTGCCATGCCTGCGTCAGCATCCCGACTCACCCTGAATACGGTTCGCTGAACCTGGCGCAGGCGGTGCAGTTGATCGCCTACGACTGGCGGCAGTCGCTGGGCGGCTTCGTGGTGCGGCCACGCACCGCGCTGCCCGATGTGGCGGCGGCCCAAGAGGTGGAAGGTGCACTGGCCCACTGGCAGCAGGTGCTGGTGCAGATCGGCTATCTCGACCCCGCCGTGCCGCGGCGGCTGCTGCCGCGTCTGCAGCAGCTGCTCAACCGCGCGCAGCTGACGCGCGAGGAAATCCACATCCTGCGCGGCATCGCCCGCGCCGCCGCGAAGTCGGCCGGGCCGCAGTCCTCGGAATGACGGCCGGCAGACTGACCCGGCCGTGGCTACACTGGCTTCCAACATGTTCGACAGACTGCGCGAAGACATCGCCACCATCCTCGAGCGCGACCCCGCGGCCCGCACGCGATGGGAGGTGCTGACCTGCTACCCGGGCCTGCATGCGCTGCTGTTGCATCGCCGGGCGCGCTGGTTCTGGGTGCGCGGCTGGCACTGGCTGGGCCGCTTCACCTCGGCGCTGGCGCGCCTGCTCACGGGCATCGAGATCCACCCCGGCGCCACCATCGGTCGCCGCGTCTTCATCGACCACGGCATGGGCGTGGTGGTCGGCGAGACCGCCGAAATCGGCGACGACTGCACCATCTACCAGGGCGTGACGCTGGGCGGCACCTCGCTCACCAAGGGCGCCAAGCGCCACCCCACGCTGGGGCGCGGTGTCATCGTGAGTGCCGGCGCCAAGGTTCTCGGCGGCTTCACGATCGGTGACGGCGCGCGGGTGGGTTCCAACGCGGTGCTTTTGCAGGCGGTGCCGGCGGGCGCCACGGCAGTCGGCATCCCGGCGCGCATCGTGCAGAAGTCGGCCGACGCCGCGCGCGAGGAGGTGGCCGCAAAGATGGGCTTCTCGGCCTACGGCGTGACGCAGGGCGACGACCCGATCTCGGTGGCGATGAAAGGGCTGATCGACAACGCGTCGATTGCCGAGCACCAGATCGCGATGCTCTGGCAGGCGATCGAGAAGCTGTCGGCGCGCACGCGTGAACTGCCCGCCGAGCCCTGCGTGCCGCAGGACGCGGCCACCACGCAGACCTTCGACGCCGAGCGGCTGAACCGCCTCGTCAAGTAGGCCGCTGCGCCGACTTCGGCCTGAAGGCCGCGCACACCGCGTCGTCGGTCTGCACGTAGGGCCCGCCGATCAGGTCGAGGCAGTAGGGCACCGCGGCAAAGATGCCGGGCACCGGCGGCTGGCGGTCAAGCAGGCCCTCCAATGTCTGGGCGATCGCCTTCGGCTGCCCGGGCAGGTTGATGATCAGCGCGCGGCCGCGGATCACCGCCACCTGGCGCGACAGGATGGCGGTCGGCACGAAGGCCAGCGAGACCTGCCGCATCTGCTCGCCAAAGCCTGGCATCAATTTGTCGGCCACGGCCAGCGTGGCCTCGGGCGTCACGTCACGCGGGGCGGGGCCGGTGCCGCCCGTGGTGAGCACCAGATCGCAGCGCTCGATGTCCACCAGATGACGCAGCGCCGCCGAGATGCCGTCCTGCTCGTCGGGGATCAACTGTGTAAGCCACTGCACCGGGTTCTGAACGGCCCGTGTCAGCCAGGCCTGCAGCGCGGGGATGCCCTGGTCGGCATAGACGCCGCTGGAGGCGCGGTCGCTGATCGAAACCAGCCCGATGCGCACGGGGTCGAGAGCGGACGCGCTCTGCACTTCGCTGGCCATCACTCAGGCGGCGGCGGCCGGCGGTGGCGCGGCCAGGTAAGGCCGCAGGAACTGAAACAGGTCGCGAAAGCTGCGCGGCTGGCGCGCCTCGGGGGGCAGGTCGGCCGCGTCGCGACGGGCTGCGCGCACCAGGCTGCGCAGCTGCTGGGTATCGCAGTCCGGGTGCTCGAGCATCCACAGGCCAAGCGCCTCGTCGTCGGCGATGAGTCGCGCGCGCCAGGCCTCTGCCTCGTGCAGCGCCAGCGTATCGCGTGCAGAACCCAGCCGCCAGGCCGCCACCGCTTCGCGCAGCGGCTCTTCGTCGGCCTTGCGCATCAGCTTGCCGATGTACTGCATCTGCCGCCGCCGGCCTTCGTGCGAGCGGGTGCGGCGGTACTCGTCGATGGCGTCGCGCAGCGACTCGGGCATCGGCAGTGCGGCGCGGCGGTCGTCGGGCATCTCCACGAGTTCGGTGCCCAGCACCTGCAGCGAATGCGACTGCTGCTTCAGCGCGGTCTTGCTCGGGCCCTCGCGTTCATCGGGGGCGGTGTCGATTCCGCGGTGCGGAGCGGGGCGTCGGGGCATCGGTCAGTATCATAGGTCGAGCCCACAGACTGATCGCCAACCGAGACAAGATGACAGCAGCCCAAGGATACGCCTGGCAGCCCGAGCAGTTCAGGCAGATCGTCGAAGACACGCTTGCCCAGGCCAGGAGCGTGGGCGCCAGCGACGCCGGCGCCGAGGTCTCGGAGGGCGTCGGACTGTCGGTCTCGGTGCGCATGGGCGAGCTCGAGAACGTCGAGCGCAACCGCGACAAGTCGCTCGGCGTCAGCGTCTATCTGGGCCAGCGGCGAGGCAACGCCAGCACCTCCGACTTCTCCGCGGCGGCAATCGCGCAGACCGTGCGCGCGGCCTACGACATCGCACGCTTCACGGCCGAAGACCCGGCCGCCGGCCTGCCCGACGCCGCCGATCTGGCCAGCCCGGTCGAAGTCGCGCGCGACCTCGACCTCTTCCACCCCTGGGCCATCGACGCGGCCGAGGCCGCTGAACTGGCACACCGCTGCGAGGCCGCCGCGTTGGCCACAGACCGCCGCATCAGCAACTCCGAAGGCGCAGGCGTCTCGGCCCAGCAGTCGCACTTCTGGGCCGGTAACTCGCACGGCTTTCGCGGTGGCTATGCGAGTTCACGCCATTACCTGTCGGTCTCACCGATCGCCAAGCTGCCGGGCCGCCGCGGCGACATGCAGCGCGACGCCTGGTACACCTCGATGCGCGATGCCAGCGAACTGGCCGCGCCCGAGGCCGTCGGCCGCTACGCCGCGCAACGTGCGTTGTCGCGGCTGGCCTCGCGCCGTGTGCCCACGACGCAGGCGCAGGTGCTGTTCGAGTCGACGGTCGCCGCAGGGCTGCTGGGCGCCTATGTGCAGGCCACTTCCGGCGGCGCGCTGTACCGGCGTGCGTCCTTCTTGCTCGACAGCCTGGGCCAGCGGGTGCTGCCCGCGCATGTGGACATCAGCGAGGACCCGCTGGTGCCCAAGGGTAAGGGCAGCGCGCCCTTCGACGACGAAGGCGTGCGCACCAGCGCGCGCAAGATGGTCGATGCCGGCGTGGTGCAGAGCTACTTCCTGTCGAGCTACTCGGCGCGCAAGCTCGGGCTGCGCACCACCGGCCATGCCGGCGGCTCGCACAACCTGTCGCTCACCAGCCGCCGCACGCGCAAGGGCGACGACCTGCCTGCGATGCTGCGCAAGCTCGGCCGCGGGCTGTTCGTCACCGAACTGATGGGCCAGGGCGTCAACTACGTGACAGGGGACTACTCGCGCGGCGCTGCCGGGTTCTGGGTCGAGGACGGCGAGATCGCCTTCCCGGTGCATGAGATCACGATCGCCGGCAACCTGCGCGAGGTCTTCAAGGCCATCACCGCGGTCGGCGCCGATGTCTACGTGCAGGGCAGCAAGGCGGTGGGCTCGATCCTCATTCGGCGCATGCAGATCGCTGGCTCGTGAACAGCGCCACGGCCGGCCCGGATTCGGCTCAGACAGCGTGGCCGCCGAGCGGGAAAACCCCTTCGTTCCGGGCCTCGTCGCAACTCTAAAATCGATCCGGTTTCAGACTCCCCTAAAATAACGGAGACTCACTGTGGAACGTCGCAAATTCGTTCAAGGCGCCGGCATCGCCGGCATTCTGGCCGTCGGTGCCGCACCGGCCGTGCATGCCCAGGCCAACATCCGCTGGCGTCTGGCTTCTAGCTTCCCGAAGTCGCTCGACACCATCTACGGCGCAGCTGAAATCTTCGCCCGGCAGGTCGGATTGATGAGCGGCGGGCGCTTCCAGATCAGCGTGGCAGCGCCGGGCGAAATCGTGCCGGCCTTCGGCGTCGATGACGCAGTGCGCAACCGCACGGTCGAGATGTGCCATACGGCGCCATACTACTTCGTTGGCAAGAACGAAGCCTTCGCCTTCGGCACTGCCGTGCCCTTCGGCCTCAACGCCCGCCAGATCAATGGCTGGGTGATGGAAGGCAACGGCATGAAGCTGCTGCGCGAGTTCTACGCCAGCTACAACATCATCAACTTCATCGGCGGCAACACCGGCTCGCAGATGGGCGGTTTCTGGCGCAAGGAGATCAAGTCGCTGGCCGACCTGCGTGGCCAGAAGATGCGCATCGGCGGCTTCGGCGGCCGCGTGATGGAGCGCATCGGCCTGGTGCCGCAGATGATCCCCGGTGGCGAGATCTACCAGGCGCTGGAGAAGGGCACCATCGACGCCGCCGAGTGGGTGGGTCCGTACGATGACGAGAAGCTGGGCCTGAACAAGGTGGCCCCGAACTACGCCTACCCGGGCTTCTGGGAAGGCGGTGCGGGCCTGGAGTTCTGGATCAACAGCGCGGCCTTCAACGAACTGTCGGCCGACAACAAGGCGATTCTCGAGAACGCCTCGTCGCACGCCGCGACCGAGATGCTGGCGCGCTACGACGCGCGCAACCCGGCGGCGCTGAAGAAGCTGGTGGCCGGCGGTACCAAGCTGTTCGAGTTTCCGAAGGACGTGATGGATGCGGCGTTCAAGGCCTCGCAAGAGCTGTACGCTGAGATCGCGGGCAAGAACCCGGCCTTCAAGAAGATTCACGACGACTACATGACCTTCCGTCGTGACTCGAACCTGTGGTTTCGCTTCTCGGAAGCC
>JBBQOR010000072.1:0-7919 GCA_038331055.1 Burkholderiales bacterium | reverse complement strand
CCCTTCGACCTGATCCCGCGCGTCATTCCCGAGCCGGAATGGACCGAGATGGAGGCCGGCCTGCGCCAGCGCGTGACCGCGCTCAACCGCTTCATCCACGACGTCTATCACGGCCAGGAGATCCTCGAGGCCGGCCTGGTGCCCACCGAGCAGGTGCTGCAGAACGCGCAGTTCCGCCCCGAGATGATGGGTGTGAAGGTGCCGCACGACGTCTACTCGCACATCGCCGGCATCGACATCGTGCGCGCCGCCAACGCCGACGGCAGCGGCACCACCTACGTGCTGGAAGACAACCTGCGCGTGCCCAGCGGCGTCAGCTACATGCTGGAAAACCGCAAGATGATGATGCGGCTGTTCCCGGACCTGTTCAGCATGCACCGCATCGCGCCGGTGGCGCACTACCCCGACCTGTTGCTGGAGACCCTTCGCGCGGTGGCGCCCGTCGGCGTCAACGAACCCACCGTCGTGCTGCTGACCCCTGGCATGTACAACAGCGCCTACTTCGAGCATGCCTTCCTGGCGCAGCAGATGGGTATCGAACTGGTCGAGGGTCAGGACCTGTTCGTCAAGGACGACTTCGTTTACATGCGCACCACGCAGGGCCCGCGGCGTGTGGACGTGATCTACCGCCGCGTCGACGACGACTTCCTCGACCCGCTGGCCTTCCGCCCCGACAGCACGCTGGGCTGCGCCGGCATGCTGGACGTCTACCGCAAGGGCAACATCACGCTGAGCAATGCCATCGGCACCGGTATCGCCGACGACAAGAGCATCTATCCGTATGTGCCGAAGATGATCGAGTTCTACCTCGGTGAGAAGCCGATCCTGCAGAACGTGCCGACCTACAAGTGCCGCGACGCCGATGACCTGGCCTACGTGCTGGCGCATCTGGGCGAACTGGTGGTGAAGGAGGTCCACGGCGCCGGCGGCTACGGCATGCTGGTCGGCCCGGCCGCGACCAAGGCCGAGATCGAGGACTTTCGCGCCGCGCTGCTCGCCGACCCGAGCAACTACATCGCGCAGCCCACGCTGGCGCTGTCCAGCTGCCCCACCTTCGTCGACGCCGGCATCGCCCCGCGCCACATCGACCTGCGGCCCTTCGTGCTCTCGGGCACCGAGGTGCAGATGGTGCCCGGCGGCCTGACCCGCGTTGCGCTGAAGGAAGGCTCGTTGGTGGTCAACTCGTCGCAGGGCGGCGGGACCAAGGACACCTGGGTACTCGAGAACTGAAGGAGGCCAGGAACATGCTCTCACGCACCGCCGACCACCTGTTCTGGATGGCCCGCTACATGGAACGCGCCGAGAACACCGCGCGCATGCTCGACGTGAGCTACCAGACCAGCCTGCTGCCGCAGTCGGCCGACATGACAGAGCAGGGCTGGCGCGGGCTGCTCAGCATCAGCGAGCTGACCGAGGCCTTCTCGCAGAAGTACCAGCAGGTCACGGCGCAGAACGTCATGGACTTCATGGTGCGCGACGAGACCAACCCGTCGAGCATCCTGACCTGCCTGCGCGGGGCGCGCGAGAACGCCCGCGCGGTGCGCGGCGCCCTGACCACCGAGGTGTGGGAGACGCAGAACCAGACCTGGCTCGAGTTCAACCGCCTGCTGCGCGAGAGCGCTTTCGACCGCGACCCCGGCACCTTCTTCGAGTGGGTCAAGTTCCGCAGCCACCTGAGCCGCGGCGTCACGGTGGGCACCATGCTGCAGGACGAGGCGCTGTACTTCCTGCGCATCGGAACCTTTCTGGAGCGTGCCGACAATACGGCGCGTCTGCTCGACGTGAAGTTCCACGCGCTGGCCGGCGACTACTTCGGCGCCGACAACGTGAAGGAAAGCCAGGAGGTCGATTTCTACCACTGGAGCGCGATCCTGCGCTCGGTCAGCGGCTTCGAGGTCTACCGCAAGGTCTACCGCAACGTGATCCGCCCGGAGCGCGTGGCCGAGTTGCTGATCCTGCGTCCGGACATGCCACGCTCGCTGGCCGCCTGCATGAACGAGGTGGTCGGCAACCTGCGCCAGGTGGCCAACCAGCAGAGCGCCGACACCCTGCGTCGGGCCGGCCGCCTGCAAAGCGACCTCCAGTATGGCCAGATCGACGAGATCCTGAACACCGGGCTGCACGCCTACCTGACCCAGTTCCTCGACCGCGTGGGCAACCTCGGCGTCGGCATCAGCCGCGACTTCCTGGTGCCGATGGCGGCTTGAGGGGCGCCCGAGGAGGGCGTGGCCCGCGCCGATAACCATTTACCGCGCCCGCGCCCGCGCCACCGCTTCGGCCAGCGTGATGACGGCCAGCGCGTAGTAGCTCGACCGGTTGTAGCGCGTGATGGCGTAGAAGTTCCACGTGCCGGCGACAAAGCTGGGCGCCGCCGGGCCGTTCTCGACCATCACCAGGGCCAGCGAGCCCTGGTGTGCGCGGGCGGTTTCGGACAACACCGCGCCGCGCTCGGCAAACTGTGCCGCGCTGAAGCTGGGCAGGATGTCCGGGCCCAGCAGCACGGCGCGCTCGCTCAGGTCCACCGGCACGGCCACCTCGAAGAGCGTCGGCTCGCCGCGCCGCCAGCCGGCGGCGACGAGGAAGTTGGCGATGCTGCCGATGGTGTCGGCCGCACTGGCGTTGAGGTTGACGTGGCCGTCGCCGTCGAAGTCGATCGCCCAGCGGTTGATGCTGCCGGGCATGAACTGCGGCAGCCCGATGGCGCCGGCAAAGGAGCCGCGCACACTGGCAGGCTCGACGCCCTCGCGCTGTGCGTAGACGAGCAGCTCTTCGAGTTCGGAGCGGAAGTACGCGCTGCGGTCGCTGCGCCCGCTGGGGAAGTCGAAGGCCAGCGTGGCGAGCGCGTCGAGCACGCGAAAGCTGCCCATGACGCGGCCGTAGAAAGTCTCCACGCCGACGATGCCGGCGATCAGCGCGGCGGGCACGCCGAAGCGTTCTTCGGCTTCGGCCAGCCAGCGTTCGTTGGCGCGCCAGAAGGCGGCACCGGCGGCAATGCGCTGCGGCTCGACGAAGCGGTCGCGGTAGGCGGCCCAGTTCTTCGCCACGCCCGCCGGCGGCGGCATGATCAGTCGCTGCACCGAGGCCAGCCGCTGCGCCTGCGCCAGTTGCCGAAGCACCCAGTCGCGGTCGAGCCCGCGACGCTCGACCATCTCGTCGGCGAAGGCGCTCGCCCCGGGGTACTGGGCGTAGCCGGGCTGCACCGGGGCCACTTGCTGCGCCGCCGGCTTCGGCTTTGCCTTGTGCTTCGGTTTCTCGCGCTCGGCGGCGTTGGCGAGGGCGACGCTGCAGCACAGCACAAGGCCGGCAACGCACAGTGCAGGAAAGCTCATCGAAGCATTGTCACGCCAGCGCCCGAGGCTTTGCGCGGGCGTCACAATCCCGCCGGTCCTCACAGGAGAACCCGCCGCATGAATGCCCCCTTGCCGCTGCCGGCCCTCGACGCGATCCGCGCGCACGAAGACGAGATGGTCGCCATCCGGCGCCAGATCCACGCCAACCCCGAGCTGGCCTACGAGGAACACGCCACCGCCGAACTGGTGGCCGAGCGGCTCACGCGCTGGGGCTACGAGGTGCACCGCGGCCTGGGCGGCACCGGTGTGGTGGGCACGATCCACGCGGGCACGTCGACGCGCCGCATCGGCCTGCGCGCCGACATGGACGCGCTACCGATCGCCGAGACCAGCGGCAAGCCGTGGGCGAGCAAGGCCTTCGGCAAGATGCACGCCTGCGGCCACGACGGCCACACGGCGATGCTGCTGGCGGCGGCGCGCCACCTGGCGGCAACGAAACATTTCGACGGCATCGTGCATGTCGTATTCCAGCCGGCCGAGGAAGGCCTGGCCGGTGCACGCAAGATGCTGGAGGACGGCTTCCTCGAACTCTTCCCGTGCGATGCGATGTTCGGCATGCACAACATGCCGGGCAAGCCGGCCGGGCGCTTCCTGGCGCTGCCCGGCTTCGCGATGGCCAGTTCGGACACCGCCATCATCCGCGTCCATGGCAAGGGCGGTCACGGCGCGATGCCGCATGTGGCGGTCGATACGGTGGTGGCCGCCGCCAGCATCGTGATGTCGCTGCAGACCATCGTCTCGCGCAACGTGCCGCCGATGCAGATGGGCATCGTGACCGTGGGCGCGATCCACGCGGGCGACGCCCCCAACGTGATCCCCGGCAGCGCCGAACTGCGCCTCACCGTGCGCGCCTTCCGCCCCGAGGTGCGCGACCTGCTCGAGCGCCGCATCACCGAGATCGCGCAGGCCCAGGCCATGGTCTACGGCGCCCGTGCCGAGGTGGAGTACCAGCGCCGCTACCCGGTGCTGCACAACCACCCCGAGGAAACCGCCTTCTGCGCGCAGGTGGTGCGCGACTGGCTGGGCGAGGACGGCCTGCTGCCGGCCACCGAGGCCATCACCGGCAGCGAGGACTTCGCCTTCTTCCTCGAGAAGGTGCCCGGCTGCTACGTCTTCATCGGCAACGGCGAGGGCGACGAGGGCGGCTGCATGGTGCACAACCCCGGCTACGACTTCAACGACGCCGTGCTGCCCACCGGCGCCAGCTACTGGGTCCGGCTCACCGAGTCCTGGCTCGCGCTGCAGGAGTGATGTGATGAGCAAGCTGACCCCATCGGGCGAACGCGAACGCCAACTGCGCGGCTGGATCAGCGCCGTGCAGCACGGCCATCTGCCCAGGCGCGAATTCATGCAGCGCCTGGCCGCCTTCGGCCTCGGCCCGGCGGTTGCGTCGGTGCTGCTCGGTGGCCCGGCCGCGGCGCAATCGACGCCCTACCCGGTCTACAAACCGACCAGGCGCGGCGGCGGCGGACTGCTCAAGGTGCTGCTGTGGCAGGGCCCGACGTTGCTGAACCCGCACTTCGCGACAGGCACCAAGGACGCCGAAGGCTGCCGCGTGTTCTACGAGCCCCTGGCGCGCTGGGACGCCGACGGCGAACTGCAACCCGTGCTGGCGGCCGAGATCCCCAGCCGCGCCAACGGCGGTGTCGCCGCCGACGGCCGCAGCGTCACCTGGAAGTTGAAGCGCGGCGTCACCTGGCACGACGGCCAGCCCTTCACCGCCGACGACGTGGTCTTCAACGCCGAGTACGCGGCCGACCCGGCCACCGCCGCCACCACCTCGGGCAGCTACCGCGAGACCAGGTTCATCAAGCAGGACAGCCACACGGTGCGCGTCGTCTTCGAGCGCCCGACGCCTTTTTGGGCCAGCCCCTACTGCATCCAGTCACTGATCCCGCGCCACCTGTTCAGCGGCTTCGGCGGCGAGCGCTCGCGCGACGCGCCGGCCAACAACCGGCCGGTGGGCACCGGCCCGTACCGTTTCGCCGACTTCAAGCCGGGCGATCTGCTGCGCGGCACGCTGAACCCGACCTATCACATGCCCAACCGGCCGCACTTCGACAGCATCGAGATCAAGGGCGGCGGGGACGCTGCGTCGGCGGCGCGCGCGGTGCTGCAGACCGGCGAGTACGACCACGCGTGGAACCTGCTGGTCGAGGACGAGGTGCTCAAGCGCCTGGAGCAAGGCGGCAAGGGCCGCGTGCAGTTGGGGGCCGGCGGCACGATGGAGTTCATCTTGCTGAACTTCACCGACCCCAACATCGAGATCGAAGGCGAACGCTCGCACGCAAGCACACGCCACCCGTTGCACCGCGACCCGGCGGTGCGCCAGGCGCTGGGCCTGCTGATCGACCGCCAGGGCATCCAGGACTTCATTTACGGCCGCACGGCGGTCGCCACGCCGAACATCGTGCACAACCCGGCACGCTTTCGCAGCAGCAGCCTGAAGGCCGAGTTCAGCATCGACAAGGCCAACGCCGTGCTCGAGGCCGCCGGCTGGAGGCGCGGCAGCGACGGCATCCGCGAGAAGGACGGGCGCAAGCTGCGCTTTCTGTACCAGACCTCAGTGAATTCCTCGCGGCAGAAGGTGCAGGCGGTCATCAAGAGCGCCTGCCAGCGTGTTGGCATCGATGTCGAGCTGAAGGCCGTCACCTCGGCGGTGTTCTTCAGCGCCGACGTGGCCAACCCCGACACCAACGGCCGCTTCCAGGCCGACTGGCAGATGTACGCCTCGGGCATGGGCCAGCCCGACCCCGAGCGATTCATGGACCGTTATCTTTCGTGGGAAGTGGCGAGCAAGGCCAACAAGTGGCAGGGCCGCAACGCGCTGCGCTGGCGCAACGACGAGTACGACCGCCTGTACCGCGCCGCCGAAAGCGAACTCGACCCGCTCAAGCGCGCCGCGATCTTCATCCGGCTGAACGACCTGGTCTGCGGCGACGGCTACCTGATCCCGCTGTTGTTCCGCATGAACGTCACCGCCTCGGGCAACAAGATGGTGGCGCCGGTGTCGGCCTGGGACACCGACATGGGCACGCTGCACGACTGGTTCCGCGAGAGCTGAAGCGCGGGCGCGTCTGCCGCTCAGCGCGTCGCGGCCTGCACCGCTGTGCGGAAGGCCCGCCACCAGCGGCCGTCGGGCTTGGCGCGCGAGGGCTGCGCGTAGCGCTCGCGCTCCAGCGCCTCCAGCACCTGCGCCACCGCCTCCCCGTTGCCGCCCAGCAACTGGCGAACCCGCTCGGCGCGCGTGCGCGGCGACTCATGCGGGTGCACCACCACGCCCAGGTTGAGCAGCCGGTAGCGCACGCGCTTTTGCAGGCGCACCCAGGGGTCCTGTCGCCAGCGGTCGTAGAGCGCCCAGGCCACGCCAGCCAGGCTGCCTGCCGCCAGCAGCGCGGCCATCGCGTAGGCCAGGTCGCGCCAGCTCGGCGCCTGTACGCCCAGCGACCTGAGCAGCTCGAACTGCTGCCCACGCGAGTAGTTCAGCACCCACTGGTTCCAGCGGTTGTCCAGCGTCTCCCATAACCGCCGCATCTGCGCCAGCAGTTGCGGGTTGACGCTGGCGATCGCCCCCGCCACCAGCCCGGGCTGGGGCTGCAGGCTGCGCCCGCGCTGGATACGGTCCGGTGCCACCGCGGCGGTCGGGTCCACCCGCACCCAGCCTTCGCCGGGCTGCCAGAACTCGGCCCAGGCGTGGGCGTTGCTCTGGCGCACGATGAACCAGCCGTCCACCGGCTCGGCGTCTGCGCCCTGATACCCGGTGACGATGCGCGCCGGCACGTCGAGCGCGCGCATCAGCACCACGAAGGCAGCGGCAAAGTGCTCGCAAAAACCCAGCTTGCGGTCGAACCAGAACTCGTCGATGGCGTCGCGGCCGTAGGTGCCGGGCTCCAGCGTGTAGGTGTAGCCGCCACTGCGGATCGACGCCAGCAGCACCGCGGCCAGCGTGCGCGCGTCGGCCTGCGCGTAGTCGGGGTTGCGCCGCAGTTCGGCCGCCCAGCCCAACGTGCGCGGGTTGAAGCCGGGCGGCAGCACCACATGGTCGCGCAGGCCGATCACCGGCGCGCGCGGGCCATGGCGGTGCAGCAGCCAGGCCTGGGCCTGGAAGCGCAATCGCTCGGTGACCGGGCGTTCGAGCTGCCACTGCAGGTCAGAGCGCAAGGTCGGCGTCCAGCCCTCGAGCACCGGGGCCGAGTCGGGCCGGTCGGGGGTCAGCTCCAGCAGCGGCAGCAGCGGCAGCCGGCTGGCCTCGAGCGTGACCTCGTAACGCAGCGGCTGGCCCAGCGTCTGCACGTCGGCACGCAGGCGCTGCGGCGGCGGAAAGCTGGGCGTGAGCCGGGTCCACTCGCGGCCGTCGAAGCGGCTGAGCACCGGCCCGCGGAAGTACAGCGCCTGCGGCGGCGGCGTGTTGCCGTCGAAGCGCACGCGCATGGCGATCGAATCGTCGGTCGCCAGTTCGGCCACGCCGCCCATCCGCAGCGAGCCCGACAGCCCGGTGCGCCCGGCGGCATCCTGCGGCACGCCCCACATCGGCGCGATGCGCGGAAACAGCAGGAACAGCGCCACCAT
>JBBQOR010000071.1:0-7920 GCA_038331055.1 Burkholderiales bacterium | reverse complement strand
CCTTGACGAAGCGCGCGGCCAATTGACTGACATGCACCAGCCCGTCCTGGTGCACGCCGATGTCGACGAAGGCACCGAACTGCGCTACGTTGGTGACCGTGCCCTCAAGCACCATGCCGGGCCCGAGGTCGGACAGTTGGCTGACGCCATCCTGGAGGCGCGCGACCTGGAACTGCGGCCGCGGGTCGCGGCCAGGCTTTTCCAGCTCGGCGATCACGTCGCGCACGGTGATGGCGCCGAAGCGCTCGTCGGCGAACATCTCCGGGCGCAACGCCTTCAGCACGTCCGACTGGCCCATCAACTGCTGCACCGGGCGCGCGGTGCGCTCGAGCAAACGTTCGACCAGCGCGTAGGTCTCGGGGTGCACGCCGGTCATGTCCAGCGGGTTGTCGCCATCGCGGATACGCAAGAAGCCCGCGGCCTGCTCGAAGGTGCGCGGGCCCAGGCCCGTCACGTCGAGCAGTTGGCGGCGGTTGCGGAAGGCCCCGTTCGCATCACGCCAGCGCACGATCTGCGCAGCCACACCCGGGCTGAGCCCGGCCACCCGCGCCAGCAGCGGCACCGACGCGGTGTTCAGGTCGACACCGACGGCGTTGACGCAGTCCTCGACCACCGCCTCGAGCGAGCGCGCCAGTGCGCGCTGTTCGACATCGTGCTGGTACTGGCCGACGCCGATGCTCTTGGGGTCGATCTTCACCAGTTCGGCCAGCGGGTCCTGTAGCCGGCGCGCGATGCTGACCGCGCCGCGCAAGCTGACGTCCATGGCAGGCAGCTCCTGGCTGGCCAACTCGCTGGCCGAGTAGACCGAGGCGCCCGCCTCGCTGACCACTACCTTGTCCAGCCGCAGATCGGGCGCTGCCTTCTTCACGCGCTGCAGCAGATCGGCCGCCAGCTTGTCGGTATCGCGGCTGGCCGTGCCGTTGCCGATGGCGATCAGGTTCACGCCGTGCGTGGCGAGAAGCCGGCCGAGCGTGTTCAGTGAACCCTCCCAGTCGCAGCGCGGCTCGTGCGGGTAGACCACCGCGGTGTCGAGCACCGCACCGGTGGCGCTGACCACCGCCACCTTGACGCCGGTGCGGATGCCTGGGTCGAGCCCCAGCACCACGCGCGGGCCGGCCGGCGCGGCCAGCAGAAGATCACGCAGATTGTCGGCAAAGACCTTGATCGCCACCGTCTCTGCGCCTTCGCGCAGGCGGGCAAACAGGTCACGCTCGAGCGACAGGCTGAGCTTGACCTTCCACGTCCAGGCGATGGTCTTGCGCATCAGCGCGTCACCCGGGTTGCCTGCCGTACTGAAGCCCAGATGGCGGGCGATGCGACCCTCGGCGGGGTGCGGTGGCGCCCGGCCCGGGGCCGGCGCTTCGGCGCCGTCTTCGTCCAGCGCGATCGACACGTCAAGCACCTGCAGCGCACGGCCGCGAAAGACCGCCAGCGCCCGGTGCGAGGGCATGGTGGCCAAGGGCTCGTCATGCTCGAAGTAATCGCGGAACTTCTGCGCATCGGCGTGTTGCCCGTCGCGCCGTGCGGCCAGCCGGGCGCGCAGGCGGCCCTGGGCCCACAGCCACTCGCGCAGCAAGCCCACCAGCGTGGCGTCTTCGGCCCAGCGTTCAGACAGCAGATCACGCACGCCGTCCAGCACCCCGGCAGCATCGGCAAACCCGGCTTCGGCCAGGGCGGCAGCGCCCGCGGTGGCAATCAACGCGGCCGCTTCGGCGGTCGGGTCCAGCGCGCGGTCGGCCAACAAGCGATCCGCCAGCGGCTCCAGGCCCGCTTCGCGCGCAATCTGGCCTTTGGTGCGGCGCTTCTGCTTGAACGGCAGGTAGAGGTCTTCCAGTTCCTGCTTGGTCGGCGCGGCGCTGATGGCGGCCTGCAGCGCGGGCGTCAGCTTGCCCTGCTCGGCGATGCTGCGCAGCACCGCGTCGCGGCGCTCGGCCAGTTCGCGCAGGTAACCCAGCCGGTGTTCCAGCAGGCGCAGTTGCACGTCGTCGAGGCCGTCGGTGGCCTCTTTGCGGTAGCGGGCGATGAAGGGAACGGTGGCACCACCGTCGAGCAACTCGACGGCGCTGGCCACCTGGGCCGGCCGAACCTGCAGTTCGGCGGCGAGAGCGGTGACGATGGGGTCCAAGCGGGGTGGCCCGGCAAAGGGCGGTGGGGCGGAGCGGGCGCGCAGTGTGCCACGCGGTCAGAGCAATAAAGGCGGCAACGGCGGCGGCAACGGCACCGCGCGCAACCAGTCGCGCACGCCATGGGCCGCGGCCACGCCGGTGGCAAAGCACGCCGTCAGCAGATAGCCGCCGGTGGGCGCTTCCCAGTCGAGCATCTCGCCGGCGCAGAACACGCCCGGCAGGCTGTGCAGCATCAGCCCGTCGTCCATCGCCTGCAGCCGCACGCCGCCGGCGCTGCTGATGGCTTCGGCGATCGGTCGCGTGGCCAGCAGCTCGATCGGCAGCGCTTTGATCCAGCCGGCCAGCCGCACGGGGTTGGCCAGGTCGGCCCTGGGCACGATCTCGTGCAGCAGCGCTGTCTTCACGCCGTGCAGGCCCAGCCGCGTCTTCAGGTGGGTGGACAGCGAGCGTGGACCGCGTGGATGCGCCAGTTCGGCCTGTACCCACTCGTCACTGCGGGCGGGCAGCAGATCGAGCAGCAGGCGCGCACGGCCATCGGCGCGAAGCTGCCGGCGCAGCGGGGCCGACACGGCGTAGATCAGGCTGCCTTCCAGGCCATAGCCCGTCAGCACACATTCGCCCGCGCGCCGCTGCAGTGGCCCGGCGGGATCGTCCACCGTCACCGCCACACCCTTCAACGGGGCGCCGGCGTGGTGCACACGCAGGTGAGTGCTCCAGGCTGCCTCGAAGCCGCAGTTGGAGGGTTCGAGCGTGGCCACGTCGACGCCCTGTGCACGCAGGCTTTCGACCCACGCGCCGTCAGAGCCCAGCCGCGGCCAGCTGGCCCCGCCCAGCGCCAGCACCACGGCCGTGGCGCTGAACGAAGTCGGGCCCTGCGGCGCGGTGAACTGCAGCGTGGTCGGCGCATCGCCAAACCCGGTCCAGCGATGACGCATGCGGAACAGCACGCCCTGCCCGCGCAGCCGGTGCAGCCAGGCACGGAGCAGCGGCGCGGACTTCAGGTCGGTGGGGAAGACCCGGCCTGAGCTGCCGACGAAAGTCTGCACGCCCAGCCCGCGCGCCCATTCGCGCAGCGCTTCGGCGCCGAAGGCCTGCAGCCAAGGGCGCAGCGCCTCGGCGCGCTCGGCGTAGCGGCCGACGAACGGCTCGAAGGGCTCGCCGTGGGTCAGGTTCAGCCCGCCCTTGCCCGCCAGCAGGAACTTGCGCCCGACCGACGGCATCGCATCGAAGACCTCGACGTGCAGGCCGGCCGCGGCCAGCACTTCGGCGGCCATCAGGCCGGCAGGCCCGGCGCCCACCACAGCAACGCGGGTGGCTTCGGCGGGCAACGCGGCTGGGCTCATCGGCCGACTGTAGTCGGCGTGGTGGAGAGGTTTGCGAGGTCGGCTGCGCCTGTGGGTTCGCCGCCCAGGTCACGCTTCCCAAGCGGATACCCGATGAGCTGCAACTGTTGCCGGGGACGCTGGTGCAGTTTTCGGTGAATGCCGCCGGCGAGGTGGTCTTGCACCGGCCCCGTCCGGCAAAGGGCGCACGCCGCTCTGCCGTTGACCGCTTCGAAGCCGTGCGCGGCCGCGCCGATGTGCCCTGGCGGACCGACGAACTGATGACGTTGCTGCGGCCGACGACTGATGCTGCTAGTGGACACGTGCGTCCTGGTGGCTTGCTGACGCGCGACGCCAGCCGGTTCAGGACCGGCTTCCCCACGCTCGAAGTGCTGGCGCCTTGATGGCGAGCCGCCAACGACATCGACGTGGCCGCCGGCTGGGCGCCACCGAGATGACGCATGCTGAAGTCCACGCCCGGAACGCGCAGGCAGTGCAGCCGAGCACAGAGCAGTGGCCGACGGTCGACTCGCTTGGCGGGTGGCTTCTGCCCGCACTGCAGCGGTTCGCTCGAACCCCCGAATGCCAGTCAAGACCCGGCCATAGGCCATCATCCGCCGCCGATCAGACCGGTCGTTCCAGCCTCGACGCGCGCCTCGAATTTGGGCGGCTGCCCGACCTCAGGCCGGCGCGACAAGGCGACCGTGTGTACGGTCGCCATGACCGGCCAGCAAGCCGTCGACGGAGATGTCTTCGTCCAGCGCTTCCCAATGAATACCGCGCGGGCTGAGTTCGAACTGGTTCCGCTGTTCAGGCGTAGCAGCCAAGAGGCGACGGAACCACGCGAGCGGGACGGCCATTCGCCGGCCATCGTCCAGATCGACCCACATGCTGTCATCGTCGAATCGCACCGCTTTAGCTGAAGTACTCATGCCAGGTCCTCTCGATCAAAACCCGGTTGGCCTGAGCAACCTCTACCAACTCGCGCAGCGTCCCGGCATCGAAACCGAAGCTCGAGGCGACCTGAACCTGCGGGTCGAGCCAGATCTTTCTGTACATGCACATGCAAGGGTTCGCGAGGACTGCCCTCGTTGGAGTAGAAGAAGAAGCGGAAGCCTCTGTCGCGGAACACAACCGGCATCGCCGCATTCCAGGCACGGGCCGATGTCAGCGAGGCGTGGCACTTGTGATAGCGGCTGAAGCCCGCCACGAGCTTCTCGAAATGCACCCTCATGTCCAGTGACAAGGCCATCGCGTCGAGTTGCCAATGCCGCCCGCCCGCAGGCGGCGCCGAGTGATCTCGTGCCACTGTCAGGTTTCACGCGGAGCCACGACCAAGCCTCATGAACATCCTTCGCACCACCTTCGCCGCCGGCTGCGCCGTACTGGCCGGCAGCGCCGCTGCCGCGGTCTGCAGCGCCACCTCCGGCGCGCAGGCGCCCCAGGTGATCGAGCTCTACACCTCGGAGGGTTGCAGTTCGTGCCCGCCGGCGGACCGCTGGCTGTCGACGCTGAAGGGGCGCAGCGACGTGCTGGCGCTGTCCTTCCACGTCGATTACTGGGATCGCCTGGGCTGGGCCGACCGGTTTGCCAGCCGCGCCGCCACCGATCGCCAGTACGGCTGGGCACGCACCCATCGCAGCAACAACGTCTACACGCCGCAGGTGGTGGCGGGTGGACAGGACTGGCGCCGCTGGCCGGCATTGCCCCCCGCGGCTGTGGCCGCCGGCGCGAGCGCACCGCGGCTGACGCTGCAGCGCGAGGGCCAGCGCGTCAAGGCCAGCGTCAGCGCACTGGCCGGCGGCAGCGGCCGCCTGGGCGGCTACTGGGCGGTGCTGGAAGATGGGCACCAGAGCCGCGTGCTGGCGGGCGAGAACAGCGGCGAGACGCTGCGCCACGATCACGTGGTGCGGCTGTACCAGCCGCTGGCCGAGTGGCCGGCGGGCACGGCGCAGCAGCTCGAGTTGCCGGTGCTGGACGGCAACCCGACGAACCCGCGGCGCGTGGCGCTGGTGGTGTTCGATGCGGCCAACCAGCGCCCGCTGCAGGCGCTGTCGCTGGCCCTGAGCGGCGGCTGCTGAACGTCGCCTGAAAACGCCGTCAGCGGCGCAGTTCTTCGCGCAGCCGCTGGCCGATGTCTGGCCGCTCCTTGAACGGGTCGGTGGGGCTGCGCTGCATCATGCGGTCTTCCAGCACCACCTGCACACCGCCCAGCGCCTTCGGGTGGCTGTAGATGTAGAAGCGGTTCTCGGCCATCGCGTCGAAGACCATCTGCGCCACCTGCGCCGCGCTGACGCGGCCGCTGCCGACCGCCTTCTCGCTCATCGCCTGGGCGATCAGCTGGCTGCGGGTGGGCGCTGCGGCGTCCTTCATCTCGGCCGGGCGGTTGCGCTCGCTGCGGTGGATGCCTGTGGGCACGAAGAACGGGCACAGCACATGGGCGTGCACCTGTTCGGTCAGCAGCGAGAGGTCGTGGTGCAGCGTCTCGCTGATCGCCACCACGGCCGCCTTGGTGGCGTGGTAGACGCCCATGTTGGGCGCGTTCAGCAGCCCGGCCATCGACGAGGTGTTGACGATGTGGCCCTGGTAGCCGGGGTCGGCCTTGGCCGCGGCCAGCATCGGCGGGGTGAACACGCGCACGCCGTGCGCCACGCCCATCAGGTTGACGCCGACCACCCAGTCCCAGTCCTTCTGCGTGTTCTCCCATACCAGCCCGCCGCCGCCGACGCCGGCGTTGTTGAAGACGAAGTGCGGCGCGCCGAAGCGCTGCAGCGTGGCCGCGCCAAGCGCCTCCACGTCGGCGGCGCGCGACACGTCCACCCGCTGCGCCAGCACCTGGGCGCCCAGCGACTGGATCTCATGCGCCGCCAGCTCAAGCGCGTCGTGCTGCACGTCGGCCAGCACCACGTTCATGCCGCCGCGCGCGGCGATGCGCGCGGCTTCGAGGCCGAAGCCCGAGGCGGCGCCGGTGATGACCGCGGTGCGGCCCTGCAAGCTTTTCATGCCGTTTTCTCCTTCAGGATCTGGAAGCCGATGCGCGGAAAGTGCACATGCACGGTGCCCGCGCGACTGTCATGCCGCTCGATGCTCACGCGTTGCCAGCGCCCGACGCCGGCCTGCACACCGGCGGGCTGGCCGGCATAGGGCACGGCCGACCAGAACAGCGCACTGTCGGCCCATTGCGCCAGCGGGCCGGCAAGAGGCGCCCAGGCCGCAAACAACGAAGGCGCGGGCTGCAGGTCTTCCAACACCTGCGCGATCAGCGCGGTGTCGCAGTAGATGTCGGCAGCGATCTGCAGCACCGGCGTACGCCGGTAGCCGCCGGTCAGCGCGGTGAGGTCGGGCTTGGGCAGCGCCAGCGGGATGTCCACCGACAGCCTGGGACATCTGCTCGAAGCCCAGCATCAGGCGCGCTTTCTCGGCGAAAGGTGAGTTCGGAAAGTGGTGCAGGATGGGCAGGGTCATCGCAGCCTCATGCGTGGTTGCCGGGGGTCAGTCGCTCAAGGGCAGCGCACGCTGCAGGATCGCCTGCTGGTCGGCGCCCGCGGGCAGCAGGCCGAAGACCTCGCCGCCGAGCACCAGCCGCGATGCACAGAAGGCGTCGAACACCGCGTCGGTGGCATGCAGGCGCAGCAGTGCGGCCTGCATCAGCAGCGCCACGTCGCGCGCCAGCGCGCGCGCCTGGCTTTCGTCGGCGTCCGCGTCCAGCCTGCCGATCACCTGCGCGGCCAGCCGGTCGAGCGCCGGGTGGGCACCGAGCACGGGCGCCAGTTCGTGCTGCAGGGCGTCCGCCACCGGCCCGTAGCGCGAGCGCGGCGACGGCGAGCCTGAACGCAGCGCACGCAGCAGGTCCAGCGCCTGGACGTTGCCGGCGCCTTCCCAGATGCTGTTCAGCGGCATCTCGCGATAGATGCGCGCCATGGCGCCCTCACCCGCCTCTTCGACGTAGCCGTTGCCGCCCAGGCATTCCATGGCCTCTTGCGCGAAGGCGCTGCCGCGTTTGCAGATCCAGAACTTTGCGATCGGCGTCAGCACGCGCCGCATCAATTGCTCATGGGCGTCGTTGCCGTGTTCGCTGGCTTGCACCGCGCGCGCCAGGCGCAGCGCCAGCGCCATCGCGGCTTCGCTATCCAGCGCCAGATCGGCGAGCACGCTGCGCATCAGCGGCTGCTCGGCCAGCGGCTTGCCGAAGGCGCGGCGCTGGCGCGTGTGGTGCAGTGCCAGCGTCAGCGCCTGCCGCATCAGGCCGGCGGTGCCGAGCGCGCAATCCAGCCGCGTCAGCGCGCCCATGGCCAGGATCTGCGGCACGCCTCGACCCGCCTCGCCCAGCAGCCAGGCGGTGGCGCGCTGGAACTCGACCTCGGCGCTGGCATTCGCGTGGTTGCCCAGCTTGTGCTTGAGGCGCTGCAGCGCGATGGCGTTGACGCGGCCGTCGGGCAGGAAACGCGGCATGAAGAAGCAGCTCAGGCCGC
>JBBQOR010000070.1:0-7958 GCA_038331055.1 Burkholderiales bacterium | reverse complement strand
GACTTCGGCCAGGCCAGCCTGGTCGGCAGCTTCGAGGCTTTCGTCAATCCGAACGAAATCACGCTCTCGTACGAGATGGAGTACGACAGCGCGCAGGGCAGCGGCACCACCGGCAGCCGAATGGACTTCAAGAAGGTCAAGCCGGGCGACATGACGCTGAACTTCTTCGTCGACGGCACCGGCGCCAACGGGCGCCCGCTGGATGTGCAGACCAGGATCAGCGAGTTCCAGACCGTCACCGGCTACAACGGCGACATCCACCGGCCGAACTATCTGCTGGTGGTGTGGGGCACCATCCAGGTCAAGCGCTGCGTGCTCAAGAGCGCGCAGATCGCCTACAAGCTGTTCCGCGCCGATGGCACCCCGCTGCGCGCCACCATCCAGGCGGTGTTCACCGACGCGGTGGCCGACCAGACCCGGGTGGCGCTGGCGCAGGACTCCTCGCCCGACCTGACCCATGTGCGCGTGCTGGCCGCGGGCGACACGCTGGCCGGGCTGTGCCAGCAGATCTACGGCGACCCGCAGCTGTACCTGAAGGTGGCTCGCGCCAACGGCCTGGACAGCCCGCGCGCCGTGCCGATCGGCACGCGGGTGCGCTTCCCGCCCTTGCTGCGCTGAAGCCCGAGGCGTTGCCCACCATGCCCGTCTTGCCCACCACCGCCGCCGCTGCCGAGCGCAGCCTGCCGATTGCCGCCGAGCACCGTGAGTTCACAGTCAAGGTGGATGGCCAGGCGGTGCCGCGCGAGCATCAGTTGAGTGCGCTGAGCGTGGTCAGCGCCGCAAACCGCGTGGCCAGCGCGCGCCTGGTCTATGTCGATGGGGCAGCGTCTGCTGGCAGCTTCGCGCTCAGCGACGCCGCGCTCTTCGTGCCCGGCGCGGCGGTGGAGATCGCCGCCGGCACGGGCAACGACAGCACGCTGGTCTTCAAGGGCCTGGTCACCGGCCAGAGGCTGAAGATGCGCGAGGCCGCGGCCGGCCAACTGATCATCGAGTGCCGGCACGCCGCCTTCAAGCTGGCGCTGGCAAAGCGCAGCGCCGAGTACTTCGACCTGAGCGACGCCGATGTGGCCGAGCAGTTGCTGGGCGACGCCGGGCTCGAGTCCGAGGTGGAAGCCACCACCGGCCACCACAAGCAGATGGTGCAGCACGATTGCACCGACTGGGATTTCCTGCTCGCACGGGCCCAGGCCCGGGGCGCGCTGGTGCTCACCCGCGGCGCCACCATCGCCCTGCGTGCGCCGGCACTGGCCGGCACGCCTGTCGCCACGCTGCAGTACGGCGCCACGCTGCTGGAACTCGACGCCGAGATCGATGCCCGCGCGCAGTCGCAGGCCGTGCAGGCAATGGCCTGGAGCGCCGCCGACCAGGCCGTCAACACCCTGGATGGCGATGCCGGCGGCTTCACGCCCCCGGGCAACCTGGACGCCGACACCCTGGCCGCAGGCGCGGGCAGCGCGATGCAGACCCTGCGCCACGCCGGCATCGACGATGCAGAGGCCACCACGCTGGCCGGTGCGTGGCTCGAGCGCGCGCGTCTGAACCAGGTCAGCGGGCGCGGCAAGTGCGCTGGCATTGCGACAGTGCTGCCCGGCGATGTGGTCGAGCTGGCCGGCGTGGGCGCGCGCTTCAACGGCCCGGTGCTCGTCACCGGCGTGCGCCACGAGATGGATACCGTGCAAGGCTGGAAGACCCATCTGCAGTTTGGCGGCGTCGAGCCCGACGCGGCGCTGGCCCAGCGCCTGGCCACGCCGCGCAGCGTGGCGATGCTGGCGCCGGTGGCCGGCTTGCAGCTGGGCGTGGTCACCGACAACGAAGACCCCGAAGGCGAGTTCCGTGTGCGAGTGCGCCAGCCGCTGGTGGACGCGGCGGGTGACGGCGTCTGGGCCCGCGTGGCCGCGCCGGATGCCGGTGCCGAGCGCGGTCTGCAGATCCGCCCGGAGGTGGGTGACGAGGTGGTGCTGGGCTTTCTCGACCAGGACCCGCGATTCCCGATCGTGCTGGGCATGCTGCACAGCAGCGCCAAGGCCGCGCCGATCAGCCCGAGCAACGACAACCACCTGAAGGGCTGGATCACACGCAGCGGCATGAAGCTGCACTTCGACGACGAGATCATGGTGCTGACGCTGGCCACGCCGGCGGGCAATACGCTGGTGATGGACGAGTCGGCGCAGTCGATCAAGCTCGAAGACCAGAACGGCAACCTGTTCGAGATGTCCTCGTCGGGCATCAACATCAAGAGCGCCACCGCGCTGAAGCTCGAAGGCGCAACCGACGGCGGCCTGAAGGCCGGCACCACGCTCGCGCTCGAAGGCTCGGCCAGCGCCGAACTCAAGAGCGCCGGCGTGACCAAGGTCGGTGGCGCCACCGTGCAGCTGGGCTAGCGGGCACGGCAATGACCACGACACCCCTGTTCCTCGGCCGCGGCTGGGCCTTCCCGCCGGTGTTCGAAGGCGTGGACACGCGCATGCTCGAAGGCGAGGCCGACATCCACGCCAGCCTGGTGATCCTGTTCGGCACGCGGCCGGGTGAGCGCCTGCTGCGCCCGGACTACGGACTGGACTTGTCGCCGTTGCTCTTCGAGCCGCTGTCGACCACGCTGCGCACGCTGCTCGAGGACCGCATCCGCACTACCGTGCTGGTGTACGAGCCGCGAATCCGCGTGCTGGCGCTGTCGGTCGACGACGAACGCGCGCTCGAAGGCGTGCTGCAGATCCGCCTGGACTACGCGGTGCGCAGCACCAACTCGCGCTTCAACCTCGTCTACCCGTACTACCTGGGCGACGCCAACGAGCTGCGCTCGTCGGTGACACGCTGAACGGCCGCTGCTGACCATGGCCGCCCAGGACCTGCTCGACGCCCTGATCGCCGACCGCGGCTGCGCGCAGCCCGAGCGCGACGACCCGCGCCTGGCGCCCACTTCGGCACCGCTGGACGACCGCGATACCGCCGATCTGCTGGCCTGGCTGCAGGCGCTGGCCGCCGAGGTGCAGTACTACGACCAGTCGCCCACCTTGCCGGCAGGGCGCTGGCAGGGCTTCCTGCCGGCGGGTGATCGCGCCGCGCTGGCCGCGCTGGCCGCGCGCGATGACGGCGGCGTGGCGCCGCATCACGCGCTGCTGGTCGCGGTCCTGGAGTTGGCGCGGCGGCCGCAGGCGCTGCTCAACGACTTCACGCGCCGGCACCTGATGTTCCAGATGCGGCAGGTGCTGGGCTTCGTGCCGCGTGCAGCGCAGCCCGACCACGCGCATCTGGTGCTCGAGCTGAAAAAGGGTGCGCCGGCGGTCGAGCTGAGCACCGCGCACCGCTTCACCGCCGGCAAGGACACGACCAAGGTCGAGCAGCTGTTCGCGCCCGTGCGCCGCGCCGTCATCGGGCAGGCGCGCGTCAAGCGGCTGGCCGCGCTGACGCGCGACGGACAGACCCTGCGCTTTGCGCCGGTGGCCGATTCGGCCGACGGCCTGGGGGGCGCGCTCGACAAGACCGAGCCGCGCTGGCCGCCGTTCGGCCGTAGCACCTGGCCGCTGGCGCCGGTGGGGTTTGCGCTGGCGTCGACGCTGCTGCGGCTGGCTGAAGGGCAGCGCACGCTGAACGTGTCTTTGCGGCTGTCCGGGCAGTCCGAAGCCTCGAGTGCCGAGCGCATCGCTGCCAGCTTCGAGGCCATGGTCACCGGCCCCAAGGGCTGGAGCGGCCCCTATCCACTGGTCGGCAGTGCGGCGGCCGACACGCTGACGCTGAGCTGCGTGCTGCCCGAGGGTGCGCCGGCCCTGGTCGACCACGACCCTGCCGTGCACGCGCAGCCCTTCCCGGCCGGGTTGCCGGTGCTGCAACTGCTGCTGAAGGACGGCGGCCCGCTGCGCTTCGGTGCGCTCAGCGGCCTGTCGGTGCGCAGCGCGCAGCTAAAGGTGCAGGTGAGCGGCGTGCGCGGTCTGGTACTGGAGAACGATCAGGCCACGCTGGACGCGAAGAAGGCCTTCACGCCTTTCGGCGCCCAGCCGGTGGCCGGCTCGCGCTTCTTCGTCGGCTGCCCCGAGGCGCTGGCCAAGCCCTTGAGCACGCTCAGTCTTCGTCTGGTCTGGCAAGGCGCACCGCCCGATCTGCAGACCTGGTACGCCGGCTATCCCGGCGTGCGGCGCATGGGCGACGGCGTGAGCGCCACGCTGAGTTGGCAAAGCAGCGCCGGCAGCGTGCACACCACCGCGCCGCAGACGCTCCTGGCACGCAGCCCGGCGCCGACCACGCTGTCGACCACGGCCGTGTCGTCCGCATCGGCGTCTGGACCAGCCTTCGGACCGGCTTTCGGCGGCCTGCATGCGTTGCGTTTCGAAAGCGGCGGCCTGGCGCTTCGCCGCGCGGTCACGCGGCAACTTTGGCTACGGCCGACCGCCGGCGCAGCGTCCACGCCACGGCCGGGCTTCCTCACCGTCACGCTGCAGGAAGACCTGCTGCACGGCGAGTTCCGCGCGGCTTCGATGACGGCCGCCACGGGCACCTCGCCCGGGGTCGTCAACGAGCCCTACACGCCCAAGGTGCAGGAGATCACGCTGGACTACACGGCGCAGTCCGACGTGAGCCGGCTGGATGACCCGGCGATGGCGGCCTTCAGCCAGACCGATGTGCAGTTCTTCCACGTCGATGCGCTGGGTGTCGCCCGCGAGCAGGCCTGGCTGGCCGCGCAGCGGCCCTGGGCGCCGCAGGGCGTGGTGCCGCTGCTGCCGGTGCACGACGCGGCGGGCGAACTGCTGATTGGCGTCGAGGCCACAGGGGCCGGGCACGAGCTGAGCCTGCTGCTGCAGGTGGCCGAGGGCAGCGCCGACCCGCAGGCGCAAGCGCAGACGCTCGCCTGGTCGGTGCTGGCCGACAACGCGTGGCGCACGCTGTCGCCGGGCGAGCTGGTGCTCGACACCACACGCAGCCTGCGCGGCAGCGGGCTGGTCGGCGTGGTGCTGCCGCGCGAGACCAGCACCGAACACACGCGGCTGCCCGCCGGGCTGGTCTGGCTGCGCGCCAGCATCCCGGCGCAGCCGCGCGCGGCGTGCGATCTGGTCGGCGTTCACGCCAACGGGGTGGAGGTGGTGTTTGCCGATCAAGGCAACGACCCGCAGCGGCTGGCCGTGGCGCTGCCGGCCCACTCGATCAGCAAGCTGAAGACGCCGCTGGCCGAGGTCAAGGCGGTGCTGCAGCCTTACGCGTCCTTCGGCGGCGCCTTGATCGAGGACGACGCCGCGCTTGCCCGCCGCGCCTCTGAGCGGCTGCGCCATCGCGACCGCGCCATCACCGGCTGGGACTACGAACGGCTCGTCCTGCAGGCCTTCCCGCAGGTGCACCGCGTCAAGTGCATCCCCCACGCCAGCGAGAGCTCTTGGCTGGCGGGCGGCTACACGATGCTCATCGTCGTGCCCGACCTGCGCAACCACAACGCCGTCGACCCATTGCAGCCGCGGGTCGATCTGGACACCCTGCAGCGCATGCGCGAACACCTGGCGGCGCGCTGCGGCATGCAGGTGCGGCTTGCGGTACGCAACCCGCGCTACACGCCGGTGCGCGCTGATTTCAAGCTGCGCCTGAAGCCCGGCTTCGGCTTCGCCTTCCACGGCCCGGCACTCAACCTCGCGCTGCAGCAGGCGCTGTCGCCCTGGGCCTTCGACGGCGCCGCGCCGTTGGGCTTTGGCGCGCGCGTGGTGCGCTCCGCGCTGGTGGACTTTGTCGAGTCGCTGCCCTATGTGGACTTCGTCACCGACTTCCATCTGGGCCGCGAAGGTGTGGCCGAGGACCGCGCCGAGATCGCGCCGGACGCGCCCGATGTGATCCTGGTTTCGGCCGCACAGCACGGCATCACCGAACTGCTGGATGACTGATGGCTCTTGACTGATGGCTGAGACCCTGCCCGCCGACCCCACGCTGGTGCCGCTGCCGGCCATCGTGCCCGGCCGCGACGCCGAGCCGGCGCTCGACGCGCGCGCGCTCTTCGACGAAGGCCTGGCCGCGCTGCGCCGGCTTTCCCGCGGGCTGTGGACCGACCACAACGTGCACGACCCGGGCATCACGATGCTCGAGCTGCTGGGCTACGCACTCACCGAACTCGGCTACCGGCATACGCTGCCGCTGGAAGACCTGCTGGCCGCACCGGTCGGCATCGCGCAGCAGTTTCACGCGCCGCGGGAGGTGCTGCCCAACCGGCCGCTGACCGAAGCCGACTGGCGCAAATGGCTGATCGATCTGGTGGACGTGAAGAACGCCTGGATCGAGCCGGCTGAGGATGTTCAGCTCTGGGCCGACCTGCGTCTGCGTGAACTCGGCGTCGAGCCCCCGGCGCACGAGGCGCGCGCGGTGGTGCCGCTGCGCGGCCTGTACCGCGTGCGCATCGAGTTCATGGAGGCGGTGACCACGCAGGCGCAGCGCGACGATGTGCTGCGCAGCGCGCGCCAGGCGATCGAAGCCGCGCGCAACCTGTGCGAAGACGTGATCGAGCTTCGCGCCGTGCGCGCCCAGTTCTTCGCACTGTGCGCCGAGGTCGATCTGAACAGCGACGCCGATGTCACCGAAGTCGCCGCGCAACTGCTCTTCAGTGCCGGCGAACTGCTGGCGCCGCCGCTGCTGACCTACTCGCTGGACGAGATGCTGGCGCGCGGCCACACGCTGCCGGAAATCTTCAGTGGCCCGCCGATGAGCCGCGGTTTCATCGACGACGCCGAACTGCAGGCCACTGCGCTGCCGGCCGAGTTGCGGCTGTCAGACCTGATCGGCGTGCTGTCCGACGTGAACGGCGTGAGGTCGCTGCGCGAGCTGTTGCTCACCCCGATCCGCCGCACCGATGAGGACGACGACAGCGCGCTCGACGGCGACCCGACGCGCATCGTGGGTGAGGCCGAGGCGGTGGCCAACCCCTGGCGCGTGCGGGTGCGCAACGGCCGCCTGCCAAGGCTGAGCCTGGCTCATGGCCGGCTGGTCTTCAGCAAGCGCGGCCTGCCGGTGGCTGGCTTCAACATCGCGCAGATGCCGGCGGCAGTGGCCACGCGGCTGGCCGTGCTGCGTGAGCAGGCCCGCGTGCGCGTCGAACGCCCGGCCAGCACCGCCAACCCATCGCTGCCCAGCGGTCGTGCACGGCCGCTGGCGGCCTGGCGCAGCGTGCAGCGCGACTTCCCCGAGCTGTACGGCATCGGCGAGGCCGGCCTGGGCGACCGCCATCCACCGTCGCGCCATGCGCAGGCGCTGCAACTCAAGGGCTGGCTGCTGTTCTTCGACCAGCTGATGGCCGACCAACTGGCGCTGCTGGCGCAGGCGCGGCGGCGGCTGTCGGTTTCTGCAGCCGACCTGGACGACGTGGCGGCGCGCTTTCGCGCCGGCTCGACGGCGCGGCATGTGCTGGCCTCACAGCTCGTCGACTCGATCGTCGGCCACGAGCAGCTGTACGCGCCCGGTGTGGACGCCGCGCGGCTGTCCGATCTGGCCGAGGACGCTGCCAGTGCGCGGCGCCGCCAGCGCGCGCTGCTCGACCACCTGCTGGCGCGGGTGGCCGAGGACTTCACCGATTACGCGGCGGCGATGGCCAGCGCCTTCGGCCGCGATGACGACCGCCTGATCGGCGACGCCAGCGGCTTCATGAAGGACGTGGCGGCGCTGGTGGCGCATCGGGCCGGCGGCTTCGTCCAGCGCCCGCCCACTGCGGCCGGGGTCTGGAACACCGGCAACGTCAGCGGCCTCGAGCGGCGCATCGGCCGCCTGCTGGGCATCCTGAACGTCGATCGGCGCAATCTCGGATTGGCCAGCTACGACACCTATGCCGAGCTCGACAGCTCACCCGGCGACGAGTTCCGCTGGCGCGTGCGGCACGCGGTCAGCGGGGCCATCGTGCTGTCGTCCAGCATGAACCACGGCACGCCCGAAGCCGCGCGCGCCGAGATGGTGCTGGCCATCGAGCGTGCCCAGCGGCCCGAGGGCTACCAGCGCCGGCGCGACAG
>JBBQOR010000069.1:0-7962 GCA_038331055.1 Burkholderiales bacterium | reverse complement strand
GGCTGCGCGTGAGCAGCGAATAGGCGAACTGTTCGGGCGGCAAGTTGACGTAGCGGTCGACGTGCTCGAACCACTCGGTCGAGTTGCGTGCCGCGTTCTGGATCTTCAGCACCTCGACACTGCGCACCGCTTCGTAGGCTTGGAGGGCAGCCGGCAGGTCGCCGTTCGCGTTGCCGATGCAGCGCGCCAGCTCGATCGAATCCTCCAGCGCGAGCTTGGTGCCCGAGCCGATCGAGAAGTGAGCGGTGTGCGCCGCGTCGCCCATCAGCACCACCGGGGCGCGGCCGTTGTGATGGACCCAGCTCTGGCAGACGACACGCGGAAAGCGGATCCACTGCGCCGAGCCGCGCAGATGCGATGCATTCGACATCAGCGCGTTGCCGTCGAGGTACTTCGCGAACAGCTTTTCGCAAAACGCGATCGCGTCTTCCTTCTCCATCGTCTCCAGCCCCGCGGCACGCCACACGCGCTCCGGCGCCTCGACGATGAAGGTCGAGGTGTTGTCGTCGAAGCGGTAGGCGTGGGCCTGGAACCAGCCCCACTCGGTTTCCTCGAACGCGAAGGTGAAGGCCTCGAACAGCTTCTTCGTGCCCAGCCAGACGAAGCGGCAGCGGCGTTCGTCGATGTCGGGGCGAAAGACCTCGGCGTACTTTTCGCGGATGCGGCTGTTCAGGCCGTCGCTGGCGATGATCAGGTCGGCCTCGGGGTAGGCCGCGTCGTCCTGCACATCGGTCTCGAAACGCAGCTCGACGCCCAGCGTCTCGCAGCGCGCCTGCAGGATGTTCAGCAGCCGCTTGCGTCCGATGCCGCAGAAGCCGTGTCCGCCCGAGCGCATCGTGCGGCCGCCGAAGTGCACTTCGATGTCGTCCCAGTGGTTGAAGGCATCGAGGATCTGCGCCGCCGTCACCGGGTCGGCGGCCTGCAGATTGCCCAGCGTCTGGTCTGAAAACACGACGCCCCAGCCGAAGGTGTCGTAGGGCCGGTTGCGCTCGACCACCACCACTTGATGGTCCGGGTTTTGCAGCTTCATCAAGAGCGCGAAGTACAGGCCGGCGGGGCCGCCGCCGATGCAGACGATGTTCATGCGGTCATGCGGCGCGTGGCCGTCCTGGATGTCTTGCTCAAGATGCTGCCAGCAGGCCGTGGCGTTGGCGCGCCGGCTCGGCGGTGGGCCCGGCCATCCACTGAAGCAGTTCGTTCACCGCGGCCGGCTGCGCCGACGCACTGGCGACACCGCCGGAGAAGGTGGTCAGGATCTGGACGCCCGGTGGCAGCGGCCCGAGCACCTCGATGCCGCCCAGATGCATCAGCTCGCTGAGCTGCTGGAAGCCCAGCGCCACGCGGCCCTCGGCGACCAGGCTGCCCACCGGCACGCCGGGCGGCGCCTGCACCGTGCGCGCCGCGATCTGCGCGGCCATGCCCCAGCGCTCGAAAACCTGTTGCAGATGCACGCCGCTGGGCCCGGTCGAGTAGGCGATGCTGGGGGCCGCCAGCACGGCCCGCTGCAACGCCTCTTCGGTGGCAATGTCGGGCTTCGCCGCACCCGCGTGCACCGCCACCGAGACCCCCGAGCGCACCAGATCCACCCGGCTGTCGGCCCGCAGATGGCCGGCAGCGATCAGTTCGTCGACCGACTTCGCGGCCAGCAGCACCGCGTCGAAGACCTCACCGGCGCGCACGCGGCGGGCCACGTCCACGCCGCCAGCGGCCTCGGCGCGCACCGCCCGGCCGCTGATGCGCTGGTACTGCGCCGCGAGTTCGGCGACGAACTGACGGGTGGCCATCGAACCGATCAGGTGGATGGCGTCAGGTGGGACGGAAGCCGTGTTCATTGCGCAAGCCTAAACGAGATGAGCCGCCCGGGCAGGCACGCCCTGCATCTTCGCCCTGTCATTCGGGCGGTTCAGCAGCGCGGGCGGCCCGCGTTCGATCTACAGCACCAGCCCTTCTTCGATGACCAGCCGCGCGAGTGCCTGCTCGAGCATCGTTCTGGCGGCGCTCGTGACCTCGTACAGGTGGCGATGCAACGCCGCGTCGTCTTGACTTCGCGCGGCGCACTCGGTGCTGTACAGCTCGAAGCTGACCAGCAGCGCGACGATCTCGGCCAGATGACGCGTGCACTCGCAGGCGACCATCGACGGCATCTCGGTCAGCACGACCAGTTCGGCGTCGCTGTAACGCCTCGGATGCGTCTGCCTGCCGCCCGCCACCCCCGACGCAACTGCCGCCTCGACCGGGCGCCAGGCAACGATCAGCCGCGCCAGTTCCTTGCCCGAGACCGGTTCGCGGCGCACCGTCACGCCAGCCGCGCGCAGCGCTTCGGCCACCGCTTCAGCCCCGAACGTGTAGACCACGATGACATGGGGCGCCGGCAGATTGTTCCGAAGCGCTACCACCCGCTCGGTCATCGACGGGTGCAGTGACGGCACGTGCACGACAAGCACATCGGCGGCACCGACGCTGACGACTTCGCGCTCCGCATGACCCAGATCGTCGAAGACACGCGATGGCGCTGGTCGCAGCCGGCCCTCGAGCTTGAGCGCGGCGGCGTGGCCGACGACCAGAACCCGTTGCGCGGCCGTCGATGCCACCTGGCTGCCCGATGTCAGCACCGCAAGCGCATCGACATCGAGGTGCGCCAGCGTGCCGATCGCATGCCCTTCGAGCGTGAGCCGCTTGATGAGCCGCAGACGCTCGATGTCTTTCATCGAGTAGTTGCGCTGGCCAGCGGCTGACTTGGGTGGCGCCACGACACCGTAACGGTGCTCCCAGATGCGCAGTGTCGAAGGAGACAGGCCCGCCAGGCGTGCAGCCGTGCCACTGCGCATCAGGGTTCTGACACCGGGTTCGTCGACAGGCATTGGCAGGGCCATGGGTGAGTCTCCAGAGGGTCGATGGGACCGCCAGATTGTGATCTGACTCGTTCAACGTAACGCAGTTGCAACGAAATTATTGGATCCAAGACCACTTTTTACACATCAATATCGTTTCACTTGTCTCTCTATGACCTATATTCGCCTCTGTGCGGTCTTAAGCACCCCTCTTCACCGTCCCTGCCTCAGCGCAGGCGTCGAATCCCGCACAGCAACCCCCGATCCCGCCCATCCCAAAGGAGAAAACCATGCATGACATCATCGACACCGCCGTCGCGGCCGGAAGTTTCAAGACCCTCGCCGCTGCGCTGACCGCAGCGAACCTCGTCGACACGCTCAAAGGTGCCGGCCCGTTCACCGTCTTTGCGCCCACCGACGAAGCGTTCGCCAAGCTGCCGGCCGGCACGGTGGAAAGCCTGTTGACGGACATCCCGAAGCTCACCTCCATCCTGACTTATCACGTGGTCGCCGGCGCGGTGATGGCCTCCGACGTGGTGGCGATGGACGGCCAGTCGGCCAAAACCCTCAATGGCGCCACGCTGGCCGTCAGCACCAAAGACGGCGTCAAGCTCAATGGCGCCTCGACCGTCGTGAAGACCGACATCGTGTGCACCAACGGCGTCATCCACGTGATCGACTCGGTGCTTCTGCCCGCCTGAATCGACCGGCGCTGAACGGCGTCCGACCTCCCTGCCTCATGCCCCGGTCGCAGACGCTGCCGGGCACCTCCCAAGGAACACAAATGAAAAACCTCATCATCGCCGGCACCATCGCGCTGGCAGCCGTCTCGGTCCAGGCCAAGGACATCGTCGAGACCGCCGTCGCCGCCGGCAGTTTCAAGACCCTCGCCACCGCGCTGCAGGCCGCAGGCCTGGTCGACACGTTGAAGGGCAAGGGCCCGTTCACGGTGTTCGCGCCGACGGACGCCGCGTTCGCGAAGGTTCCCAAGGCCGACCTCGACGCACTGCTGAAGGACAAGGCCAAGCTGTCCGCCGTTCTGACGTATCACGTGGTTCCGGGGACGGTCATGGCCAAAGACATCAAGGCCGGCAAGGTCAAGACCGTGCAGGGCAGCGAGCTGATGATCGCAACCACGGGCGGCGTCACCGTCAATGGCGCCAAGGTTTCCACCGCCGACGTGGCTGCGAGCAACGGCGTGATCCACGTGATCGACACGGTGTTGATGCCCAAGTAAGGCAAGCCCCCGTCTCTGAAGCTGCCGGGCGATGAGAGGTGACAGACCTCCATCCCCGGGCCGGTGCAAGCATGACTCTCGTCGACCGACCATCCACCACCGTTTACTTCGACGGCGCCTGCCCGGTGTGCTCGCGTGAGATCGAGATGTACCGCCGGCAGCCCGGTGCCGGCGCGGTGCGGTGGGTCGATGTGGCGCAGTGCGAAGCTCCCGCGCTGGGCGAAGGATTGACGCGCACCGACGCCATGTCCCGGCTGCATCTTCGGCGCGCCGACGGCAGCCTGGTCAGCGGTGCGCGGGCGTTCACTGAACTCTGGCGCGCTTTGCCACGATGGGCCTGGGCAGGCCGGCTGCTGGGTCGCGGGCCTGGCCTGTGGCTGCTCGAGGCAGGTTACCGCTTCTTTCTCCTCACGCGTCGCATTTGGCGTAAGCCGTGAGCCCACTGCCAAAGCCTGCGCGAGTGGCCGTGATCGGTGCCGGCATCGCAGGCGTCAGTTGCGCCCGACGGCTGGCCGACGCGGGCCATGCGGTGCAGCTTTTCGACAAGTCTCGAGGCGTGGGCGGGCGACTTGCAACCCGGCGCATGGAGTGGGTCGACGCCGACGGCAGCGCGCTCGAGGCCTCCTTCGACCATGGCGCGCCCGCGTTCTCGGCGCGCTCGCCGGAGTTCGCCGGTTTCGTCGAGCAGGCACGACGCGACGGATGGCTCTCGCTGTGGGCGCCGGCCATGGCGCCCGGCAGCCATCAGCCGCTGCACACCTCGGCGCTGTGGGTTCCCGCATCAGACATGCCCTCGCTGTGCCGAAGGCTTCTGGGCAACATCCCGGTGCGCCTGTCTTGCCCAGTCGATGCGTTGCGGCATGACGAGCGCGGATGGCATGTCGACAGCGAGGGTGTGAGCGTCGGGGAAGGCTTCAGCCGGGTCGTGCTGGCCCTGCCCCCGCAGCAGGCCGCGCCGCTGCTGCAGCCGCATCGCGCCGACTGGGCAGAGCAGGCTCGCGGGATACAGATGCTTCCCTGCTGGACTCTGATGGGCGTGGCCGGGTTCGCCCACTCCGTAGGCTGGGAGGTGGCCATGCCGGGGCGTGGCCCGCTGTCATGGATTGCGCGAAACGACTCGAAGCCCGGCCGCGCCGAGCGGCCAGGATTGGTCCACTGGGTCGCCCACGCGACAGCCGAGTGGAGTCAGATGCATCTCGAGGACCGCGCCGTCGAGGTTCGAGCCCTGCTGCAAGCGGCGCTCGCCGATTGGATAGGGCACTCGGTGTCCTGGCGTCACGCGTTGGTGCACCGATGGCGTTTTGCGTCGGCCCTGCGCGCCGAACCGGATACGTCAGGCCGCTGCTGGTGGGATCCGTCGCTGGGCCTGGGCGTGTGCGGCGATGGCCTGGGCGGCGCTGGCGTGGAAGGCGCGTGGACATCCGCGCAGGCACTGACCGGCGCCATGCTCGCGGACGTTCGCATCAGGCCCTCCGGCGCCAGACCAGGCGCTGCCGAACTGGCACCGAACGCCCACTGAGAAAGGTCTGCGGGCGCCGGCTGCGGCCTCGACATGTTGCCTATCAAGCTCGCAGCCCCGCCCTTCAAAGGCAACAAGCAGTCGCTGCCCAGCAAGCCCTGCGTGGGCTGTGGCCGCGCCATGACCTGGCGCAAGCGTTGGGCGCGCAGCTGGGACGAGGTGAAGTTCTGCTCCGACGCCTGTCGCAAAACCCGCCCGACCCATGTCTGAACTGCGCACGCTGGTGATCGTGCTGGGCGACCAGCTCGATCTGGATGCGTCCGCGTTCGACGGCTTCGATCCCGCGCGGGATGCGGTGTGGATGGCCGAGGTCACGGAGGAGTCGTCGCATGTCTGGTCGGGAAAGCCACGCATCGCGTTGTTCCTGTCGGCCATGCGCCACTTCGCCCTGGCGCTGCGCGCTGCGGGCCGGCCGCTGCACTACACGCGCCTCGACGACCCGGGCAACCGCGGCAGCCTGGCCGCCGAACTGCAGGCGACGATCGAAGAGCTTTCTCCCCGGCGCCTGGTGATGACGGCCCCTGGCGACTGGCGCGTGGGGCAGTCGATGAAGGCGGTGGCCGTCGGCGCGGGCTTGGTGCTCGAGGTGCGCGAAGACCGCCACTTCTACACCACCGTGGGCGAGTTCGCGGCCCATGCCAAAGGACGCAAGGCGCTGCGGCTGGAGTACTTCTACCGCGAGCTGCGTCGGCGCCACGGCGTACTGATGAAGGACGGGACGAAGGACGGGACGAAGGACGGGACGAAGGACGGCCAGCCCGAGGGTGGCCGGTGGAACTTCGACGCCGACAACCGCGAAGTCTTCGGCGCCGAGGGGCCGGTCGGCATGCCCGGACGGGCCCGCGTCGAGCCCGATGCGCTGACGCGCGAGGTCATCGCCCTGGTCAACCACCACTTCGCGCAGCACCCTGGCAGTCTGGACAGTTTTGCCTGGCCGGTCACGCGCGAGGAGGCCTTGCGCTCGCTGCGCTCCTTCATCGAGCAGCGCCTGCCGCTCTTCGGCCGCTTCGAGGATGCGATGTGGCCGGGTGAGCCCTGGCTGTACCACTCACACCTGTCGTCGGCGCTGAACCTCAAGCTGCTGAACCCGCGCGAAGTGGTCCAGGCCGCCGAGGCGGCGTACCGCGCGGGCCTCGCGCCGCTGCAAAGCGTCGAGGGCTTCATCCGCCAGGTCCTCGGCTGGCGCGAGTTCGTGCGTGGCATCTACTGGATGCACATGCCGGGCTATGCCCGGCTCAATGCTCTGGATGCGCAACAAGCCTTGCCCGCCTGGTACTGGACCGGCCAGACCGACATGGCCTGCCTGCGCGATGCCATCACGCAGACGCTGGAACACGGTTATGCGCACCACATCCAGCGCCTCATGGTGACGGGCCTGTTCACGCTGCTGCTGGGCGTGCGGCCGCAGGCAGTGCATGAGTGGTACCTGGCGGTATACGTCGATGCGGTCGAGTGGGTCGAACTGCCCAACACGCTGGGCATGAGCCAGTATGGCGACGGTGGCCTGATGGCCAGCAAGCCTTACGTCGCCACCGGCAAGTACATCCAGCGCATGGGCGGCCCCTGTGCCACCTGCCGCTACGACCCGGCTGCCCGAGAAGGAGAGCGCGCCTGCCCCTACACCACGCTGTACTGGGACTTCCTGATGCGCCACGAGACGCTGCTGCAGAAGAACCCGCGCATGGCGTTGCAGGTGAAGAACATCGTGCGCCTGAGCGATGCACAAAGGCAGGCCATCGTGCAGCGGGCAGACGCCATTCGCCGCGGCGCGGTGGGTGCGAACGCGGTTGCGGCTGAAAGCCGATGACAGCGAACTCCTCGTTCGCGCCGACACGCGACGCCGCCGAGGCCCGCATCGCCGCCGTGCGGCCCGCCGAGTACGCGCGAAGCCGCAACGCCCTGGACGGCGCCGTGACGCAGCTTTCGCCCTACATCACGCATGGTCTCGTCACGCTGCCAGAGGTGCTGGCAGGAGTGGCGTCACGGCACCGGCTGCAGGTGCAGCACAAGTTCGTCTTCGAGCTCGGCTGGCGCGAGTTCTTCCGCCATGTGTGGGCCCATCGCGGTGACGCCATCCTGCAATCGCTGCATACCGGCCCGCTGCCCGATGCGGCCTACACGCGCGGGCTGCCGGCCGACATCCGCCAGGCCCGCACCGGCGTGCCCGCGATCGACATGGCCGTGCGCACGCTGTACGCCACCGGCACCCTGCACAACCACGCCCGCATGTGGCTGGCGAGCTATGTCATCCATCTGCGCAAGGTGCACTGGCGCGACGGCGCCGACTGGCTGGTTGCCCACCTGCTGGACGGCGACCTGGCCAGCAACCACCTGAGCTGGCAGTGGGTGGCCGGCACCGGCAGCAGCAAGCCGTA
>JBBQOR010000068.1:0-7963 GCA_038331055.1 Burkholderiales bacterium | reverse complement strand
ATCTGGTGAGCTGCAAGGTGCCGGTGGTGCTGTTCGACCTGAAGGCCAGGGACGGCCCGGGCAACGGTATCGTGAACAAGGCGATCGATGGCCTGAAGAAGCTCAAGCCGGCACCGCTGGGCGTGCCCGAGGACGCCGCGTTGATCGAGGCCGCCAACTACGACGAGCACCTGCACCGCCTGCGCGACTGCGATCTGGTGATCGAGGCCATCGCCGAGCGCCTGGACTGGAAGCGCGATCTGTACGAGCGCATCGCAGGCGCGCTGGCGCCCGAGGCGATCATCGCCAGCAACACCTCGGGGCTGTCGATCACCGCGCTGGCGGCGGCGCTGCCCGAGGCACTGCGGCCGCGGTTTTGCGGCATTCACTTCTTCAACCCGCCGCGCTACATGGCGCTGGTCGAGTTGATCGCCACGCCGCACACGGCCCCCGGCATCCTCGACCGGCTGGAAACCTTCGCCACGCGGGTGCTGGGCAAGAGCGTGGTGCGCGCCCGGGACACGCCGAACTTCATCGCCAACCGCGTGGGCATCGCCGGCATGCTGGCGACGATGATCGAGGCGCAGAAGGCCGGCCTGGCCTTCGACCTCGTCGACGACCTCACGGGCAAGAAGATGGGCCGCGCCAGCAGCGGCACCTTCCGCACCGCCGACGTGGTGGGGCTCGACACGATGGCGCACGTCATCAAGACGCTGCAGGACCACCTGGCCGACGACCCGTTCTACCCGAGCTATGCCACGCCGGCCGTGCTGCAGGCGCTGCTGGCGAAGGGCGCGCTGGGCCAGAAGAGCGGCGCCGGCTTCTACCGCAAGGTGGGCAAGGACATCCTGCAGCTCGACGCGGCCAGCGGCGAGTACGTGGCCAGCGGCAAGAAGGCCGACGAGATCGTCGCGCGCATGCTGAGAAAGCCGCCGGCCGAGCGGCTCAAGCTGCTGCGCGAGAGCGGCAATGTGCAGGCGAAGTTCGTCTGGGCGATCCTGCGCGACAGCTTCCACTACTGCGCGGTGCACCTGCACGACATCGCCGACAACGCGCGCGACATCGATTTCGCGATGCGCTGGGGCTTCGGCATGAGCCAGGGCCCGTTCGAGCTGTGGCAGGCCGCCGGCTGGGCCACGGTCGCGCAGTGGGTGCAGGACGACATCGTGGCCGGCCACGCGTTGAGCCGCGCGCCGCTGCCGGCCTGGGTGTTCGAAGGCCCTGTCGCCGAGCGCGGCGGTGTACACATGCCTGAAGGGTCATGGAGCCCTGCGCGGCAGGCCTTCGTCGGCCGCAGCATGTTGCCGGTGTACGCGCGCCAGGCCTTCCCGGAGACCGTCTTCGGGGCTGGCGCCCCGGCTGTGCTGTCGGCCGGCAAGGAAGAGTTCCGCAACGAGGAGATCCGCGTCTGGAGCCTGGACGGCGAGGTGCTCGTCGCCAGCATCACGGCCAAGCTGCATCTGATCAGCCCGGCGGTCAGCGAGGGCCTGCTGCGCGCGGTGGAGATGGCCGAGCGGCAGTACCAGGGCCTGGTGATCTGGTCGCCCGACGATGTGTTCTCGGCCGGCGCGAACCTCGAGTCGCTGATGCCGGTGTTCATGAAGCTGGGCGCCAAGGGCATCCTGCCCGAGGTGAAGAAGCTGCAGGACATGATGCTCGCGCTGCGCTACGCGCAGGTGCCGGTGGTGGCGGCGGTGCGCGGGCTGGCGCTGGGGGGCGGCAACGAGATCGCCATCCACTGCGCACGCCGGGTGGCGCACATGGAAAGCTACATGGGCTTCGTCGAGGTCGGCGTCGGGCTGGTGCCCGGCGGCGGCGGGCTGGCGTACCTCGCGCGCCGCGGCGCCGAGATGGCCGCGCTGGCCAACCAGGGCGGCGGCAGCACGGCCGATCTGCTGACTTTCGTCAAGGACGGCATCACCAACGCGGCCACCGCAAGGGTGGGCACCGGGGCGATCGAGTCCAGGCGCCTGGGCTATCTGATCGAGGGCGACGTGATCGTGCCGCACAAGGACGAGTTGCTGCACGTGGCCACCGCGCAGGTCAAGGCGATGGCCCAGAGCACCTGGCAGCCACCGGTGCGCGCGCCCTTCCCGGTGGCCGGGCGCGGCGCGCTGGCCACCATCCGCGGGCAGCTGGTGAACATGCGCGACGGCGGTTTCATCAGCGAGCACGACCTGCACATCGCCACGCTGGTGGCCGAGGTGGTCTGCGGCGGCGATGTCGATGCAGGCTCGCTGGTCACCGAGGAATACCTGATGACGATGGAACGCGAGCGCTTCTGCGCGCTGCTGGACCACCCGAAGACGCAGGAACGCATCATGGGCATGCTGCAGACCGGCAAGCCCGTTCGCAACTGAAGGGGCGACAAGATGACTCAGAAACAGGTTCAGGACGCGTACATCGTGGTCGCCACGCGCACGCCGATCGGCAAGGCGCCGCGCGGCATGTTCCGCCACACGCGGCCCGACGATCTGCTGGTGGCGGCCATCCGCAGCGCGCTGGCGCAGGTGCCGGGGCTGGACGCCAGGGCGATCGAGGATGCGGTGATCGGCTGCAGCTTTCCCGAGGGTGAGCAGGGCATGAACATGGCGCGCGCCGCGATGGTCATGGCCGGGCTGCCGCACTCGGTGGGCGGGGTCACGGTGAACCGCTTCTGCGCCTCGGGGCTGTCGGCGATCCAGATGGCTGCCGACCGCATCCGCGTCGGCGAGGCCGAGGTGATGATCGCCGGCGGTGCCGAGAGCATGAGCATGGTGCCGATGGGCGGCAACAAGCCCAGCTTCAACCCCGAGATCTTTGCCAACGACGAGAACGTCGGCATCGCCTACGGCATGGGGCTGACCGCCGAGAAGGTGGCCCAGCAGTGGAAAGTGGGCCGCGAGGCGCAGGACGCCTTCGCGCTGGCCTCGCACCAGAAGGCGCTGCGCGCCATCGAGGCGGGCGAGTTCAGCGACGAGATGACCGCCGTCGACATCGTCAGCCGGCTGCCCGACCTGAGCAGCGGCGGCACCACGGTCAGCACCCGCCGCGTGGCGCTGGACGAAGGCCCGCGCGCCGACACCACCGCCGAGGCACTGGCGAGGCTGCGGCCCGTGTTCGCAGTCAAGGGCAGCGTCACCGCAGGCAACAGCAGCCAGACCAGCGACGGCGCCGGCGCGCTGATCCTGGCCAGCGAGCGTGCCATCAAGACCTACGACCTGAAGCCGCTGGCGCGCTTCGTCAGCTTTGCCGTGCGCGGCGTGCCGCCGAAGATCATGGGCATCGGCCCCATCGAGGCCATCCCGGCAGCGCTGAAGTCGGCCGGGCTGTCGCTGTCGGCAATGGACTGGATCGAGCTCAACGAAGCCTTCGCCGCACAGGCGCTGGCGGTCATCGAGACCTGCGGGCTGGACCCGGCCAAGGTCAACCCGATGGGCGGCGCCATCGCGCTGGGCCACCCGCTGGGCGCCACCGGCGCCATCCGCGCCGCGACCGTGGTGCACGCGCTGCGCCGGCACAACCTGAAGTACGGCATGGTCACGATGTGCGTCGGCATGGGCCAGGGCGCGGCCGGCATCTTCGAACGAGTCTGAAGGACGCATGAACATGAATATCCGCACAGGCGTGGTCAACGGCGTGGCGACGATCGAGATCGCGCGCCCGCAGAAGAAGAACGCACTCACCGCCGCGATGTACCAGTCGATGGCCGAGGCGCTGTTGTCGGCGCGCGAGGACGCCAGCGTGCGCGCGATCCTGATCACCGGGCAACCGGGCATCTTCACCTCGGGCAACGACATCGTCGACTTCATGCAGCGGCCGAACATGGGCGCTGCCGGCCAGGGCAGCGACGCGATGGACTCGCCCGTGTTCCGCTTCATGCGTGCGCTGCTGGAGTGCGACAAGCCGGTGGTGGCGGCCGTCACCGGTGCGGCCATCGGTATCGGCACCACGATGCTGCTGCACTGCGACTTCGTCTACGTGGCCGACGACGCGCGGCTGGCGATGCCCTTCGTCGGCCTCGGGCTGGTGCCCGAGTTCGCCTCCAGCCTGCTGGTGCCGCAATTGATGGGCCACCGCCGTGCCGCCGAGCGGCTGCTGCTGGGCGACCCCTTCACCGCCGAGCAGGCGGTGGAGTGCGGCATCGCCAGCGCCGTGCTGCCGGCGGGCGAGGTGGTCAACCACGCGCGCCGCATGGCCGAGCGCTTCAATGCCCTGCCACCGGGCGCGGTGCGCGAGGCCAAGGCGCTGATGCGCGGCCCGCAGCGCGAGGAGTTGCTGCGCACCATCCGCCACGAGGGTGAACTCTTCGCCGTCCGCCTCAAGAGCGCCGAGGCGATGGAGGCCTTCCAGGCCTTCTTCCAGAAGCGCGCGCCGGACTTTTCCAGGTTCTGACGCCCGCTCACCACCCCCACACCCGCCGCCGAACGATGTCGCTCACCCTCAAGCTGGCGCTGACGCCGCTGCTCGTCGCGCAGGCGATGCTCACGCGCCGGCGCATGCCGCGGCTGCCCGAGGCCACGGGCGGGCGTCACGGCAGCGTCGGCCAGGGCCCGCCGCTGCGGCTGCTGATTGCCGGCGACTCGTCGGCGGCCGGCGTGGGCGTGGTCGCGCAGCGCGACGCCCTGGCGCATCGGCTGGCCCGGCAACTGGCATCGCACCGCGCACTGCGTGTGGAGTGGCGGCTGATCGCCCGCAGCGGCCTGAGCACCGCACAGACGCTGCAGTTGCTGCAGGACGAGCCGCACTGGCATGCCGACGTGGCGGTGGTGGTGACCGGCGTCAACGACGTGATCGACCAGATCCCCACGCACCATGCAGTGGCTGCGCGCGAGGCGCTGGCCAACCGGCTGCGCAACGCGCACGGCGTGAGCCATGTGGTGTTTGCGCCGCTGCCGCCGATCCACCACTTCCCCGGGCTGCCCCAGCCGCTGCGCTGGGTGGCTGGCAGTGATGCGCGACGGCACAACCGGGCGCTGGCAGCCTGGGCCACGACACGCGCCGATGTCTCGATGGTCGACATGGAAGTGCCACTGAACCGCGGCGTCATGGCCGCGGACGGCTTCCATCCCGGCGCACCGGTGTACCGCTACTGTGCGGCTGCCATCGCCGAACATCTGGCCGCCGTGCTGCGGCCGCACAACGAACCCGAGGAAGCTTCAGCATGACCCAGACCACGACCCAGTCCACGACCCAAACCATGACCCAAACCATGACCCAGACCCTCGCCGGCCGCACGCTGTTCGTCACCGGCGCCAGCCGCGGCATCGGCCTGGCCATCGCCACCCGCGCCGCGCGCGACGGCGCCAACGTGGTGCTGGTGGCCAAGACCACCGAGCCCAACCCCAGGCTGCCGGGCACGCTGTACAGCGCCGCCGAGCAGATCGAGGCGGCAGGCGGCCAGGCCCTGGCTGTGCCCACCGACATCCGCGACGAGGCGGCGGTTGCTGCGGCCGTGGCGGCCGGCGTGGCGCGCTTTGGCGGCATCGACATCCTGGTCAACAACGCCAGCGCGATCAGCCTGACGCCCACGCCGGCCACGCCGATGAAGCGCTTCGACCTGATGATGGGCGTCAACGCGCGCGGCACCTACTGCTGCACCCAGGCCTGCCTGGCCGAGCTGATCAAGAGCGCGCAGGCCGGGCGCAACCCGCATGTGCTGAACATGAGCCCGCCGCTGAGCATGAAGCCGCACTGGTTCAAGGCGCACACCGCCTACAGCATGGCCAAGTACGGCATGAGCATGTGCACGCTGGGCCACGCGGCCGAGTTCGCGCGCCACGGCATCGCCGTCAACAGCCTGTGGCCGCGGACGGCGATCAACACCGCGGCGCTGCAGATGATCCCGGGCGTGGACACCAACAAGTGCCGCACGCCGGAGATCCTGTCGGACGCCGCCTACCTGATCCTGACCAGTGATGCCAAGGCCACCACGGGCAACTTCTTCATCGACGACCTGCTGCTGGCCGAGCACGGCATCACCGACCTCGAGCGCTACAGCGTGGTGCCGGGCACCACCGACTTCATCCCGGACTTGTTCGTCGATTGAGCCCGCGGCGCCCCCCGGGATGCGGGGGGGTGCTGCACGTCCGGCGGATGCCAGAATTCCGTTCCCGATCTTGCCCGGAGCTTCGTCATGGTCAGTTTGCAGCGCAGCCTTGCCGCCCTGGTGTTGGCCGGTTCGTTGGTGGCACCGGCTTCGGCGCTGACGCTTTACAACCCGGCCTTGGCGACGCTCCCCGCGGCGCAGGGCTGGACCACTTTCGGCATCAGCGCGCCGGCCGGCACGCAATCGGTCTCTGGCGCGCTGCTGCAATTCAGCAGCCAGGGCAACGGAAGCTTCGGCAACTTCAGTACCGCGCCCCAGGCGCTAGATACCGCGGCCGGATTTCGACTGCGCTGGCAACTGAAGATCGACAGCGAGACTCACACCGACCAGCGCGCCGGCTTCTCGTTGCTGATGCAGGGTGCCAACCAGGCCAAGTCGCTCGAGCTGGGGTTCTGGTCGGACAAGGTCTGGGCGCTGGACGCCAGCGGCAGCCTCGATCAATCGCTGGCCTATGTGCGTGGCGAAACCTGGGACTTCAACACCACCGCCGCATTGACCACCTACGAGCTGACGGTGGTCAGCGACCGCTTCAGCCTGAGCGCCAACGGCACTCCACTGTTCGCCGGCACGCTGCCCCTGCGCGACTACCTGGAGTTCCCGTTCCCGAACTCGCGTTACGTGTACGGGCAGTCGAACTTCCTGTTCTTCGGCGACAACAGCGGCAGCGGCACCTCGACGGCGCAGATCGGTCAGATTCACTTGCTGCCGGTGCCTGAGCCGTCGGCCGCGCTGTTGCTGGCCGCCGGGCTGGCGCTGGTCGGCTGGCGCGCGCGCCGCCGCTGAACTACTCGCGTGGCACCGGGCGCGGCTGGCCGTTGCCGTCGATCGCCACGTAGGTCAGCTTGGCCTCGGTCACCTTCACCACCTGCGGCGCGGCAGGGTTGCGCTCGGCATAGACCACCACCTGCACGGTGATCGAGGTGTTGCCGATGCGCAGCACCTTCGAATAGAAGCTCAGCAGGTCGCCCACCGAGACGGGCTGCTTGAAGACGAACTCGTTGACTGCCACCGTGGCGATGCGCCCCTTGGCGATGCGCACCGGCAGCACCGCGCCGGCCAGGTCCACCTGGGCCATGATCCAGCCGCCGAAGATGTCGCCGTTGTGGTTGCTGTCGGCCGGCAACGGCATCACGCGCATGACGAGCTCGCTGCCATCGTCCAGGCGCGGCGGCGACAACATCGCCGAGGGCGGGGTGGGGCTGTTCATCGGTCCGCTTGGGTCGGTGTGGGTAGGGGCGCGGGCTTGCGTGACGCGGCCCGGCCGGCCCGACGCAGCGGCGACAATGATCGTTCGCCCATGCTGCCATTCCCCGTCCCGCTGTGGTCCAACGCTGCCAATGGCCGCCGCCGTCTGGCCAGCCGGCTGCGCAGGATCGAGCAAGTGTTCGGCATCGCGTCGATTGTGGGCCAGCCCGGCAGCCCGCAGCAGGTGGTGGATTACTACAGCCACTGCTTCGAGGCCTTCGGCCGCTACCACTCGACTGAGGGTGCGGTGCACCTGGCGCTCAACGACGGCGGCCGCTTCGACCCCGACGGTTTCTATGCCCAGGCGCGGTTGATCGACCAGGCCTGGCGCGACGGTCCGGCGCCGGCCGATGTGCTCGAGCTCGCCTTCGGCAAGGGCCTGAACCTGCTGTGGCTGGCGCCGCGCTGGCCCGAGGTTCGCTTCTCGGGCATCGACCTGACACCGCGCCATGTAGAACATGCGCAGGCGCAGGCGCAGCGCCTGGGTCTGGGCAACGTGCAGTTGCAGCAGGGCGACTTCCACACGCTGCCCTACGCCGATGCGTCCTTCGACGCGCTGTACTGCATCGAGGCCTTCTGCCACGCCACCGACGTGCCGCGCGCGCTGGCCGAACTGGCGCGTGTGCTGCGTCCCGGCGGGCGGCTGACGCT
>JBBQOR010000067.1:0-7973 GCA_038331055.1 Burkholderiales bacterium | reverse complement strand
TGCCCTGCGGGCCGTTGAGCACCTCGATGCGCTCCATGTCGAAGATCGGGAAACCCTTCAGGATGGGGTTCTCCTGGACCACGTCGTCGTAGACCAGCGACACCGGTTGCGACGCGTTCAGGCGGAAGTCGGTGTTGCCATAGCCACGGATGTAGAAGCGCGGGAAGGCGCGGCCGAACGAGCTTTCGATGTTCAGGCTGGGCACGCGGCCCGAGAGCACGCGCACGTCCTGGCCGCTGGAGTTCAGAACCTCCAGCGTCTCGCCCTGCAGCGCCGAAATCGAGCTCGGCACGTCCTTGATGTTCTCGACGCGGCGCTCGGCGGTGACGTTGATGGTCTGCAACTGGCCTTGCTGGGCCGCCGCACCAACCTGGAGCGACACCAGCACGGCGGCTGCAAGCGCGTGGTGCATGAAGGCGGGGCGGTGCGCTGGGCGAATCCGTCGACTGGCGGCAAACGTCATGGGGGCTCCTGGCGGTGGCTGTTGTGGTGATTCCGGCACGCAACCGGCGTGCCATCATCATCGCTCGACGCCAGCTTGTGCAGTTCCTCTTCGGTCTTGCGATGTCTGCCTGCAACGTTCCTGACACAGCGTCGTCACAGATCACTGCCATGAGCACTTCCCCGATCCGCCGCGCGCCTGAGCTCGACCTGCCAAGCTGGCAGGCGCAGGGTTTCCTCGTCTGCCCCGGCTTTGTCGACGAGCGCGATTTGGCCCTGGTCCGCGCGCAAGCCCAGATGCTGGTGCGCGCGCTGGCCCCGGCAGCCGTACCGGCGGTCTTCTCCAGCCGCGACCCGGCGCGCAGTGCCGACGCCGCGCTGTTGGCCTCGGCGCACGCGGTGCACGCCTTCTTCGAGGAAGACGCAGTGGACGCTCACGGCGCGCTGTGCGTGCCACCCGAGCGCGCGATCAACAAGATCGGCCACTCGCTTCACACGCTGGACCCGGTCTTCGCCCCTTTCACGCGTCGGCCGGGGCTGGCCGCCCTGGCGGCGACGCTGGGGCTGGCGCAAACGCGCTGGATGCAGTCGCAGCTGATCTTCAAGCAGCCGGGCATCGGCGGCGAGGTGCGCTGGCACCAGGATGCCAGCTACTTCCTGACCACGCCGCAGTCCGTGACCACCTTCTGGTTCGCGCTCGAGGACGCCACGCTGGACAACGGCTGCCTTTGGGTGCTGCCGGGCGGCCATTGCGGGCCGCTGCGCGAGGTGGTGGTACGCGACGGCGCGCGCCTGCGCCAGCAGACCCTCGATCCGATGCCCTGGCCTGCGCAGCGCGACGCACTGCCGCTTGCGGTGCCTGCCGGCACGCTGATCTGCCTGCACGGCCACCTGCCACACCGCAGCGATGCCAACCGCTCTCCGCGCTCGCGCCTGGCCTACGTGCTGCACGCGGTGGACGGCACGGCGGCGTATTCGGCCGGCAACTGGCTGCAGCCGCTGGCCGAAGACCCGCCCGCCGCGAACCTGTGACGCCGGGACTACGATCGCCATCGTCCGCGGCCGTCTTCCATGGCCCCGCCCGATGGCCCTGCCCGCCCAGCGCCCCCAAGACCCAAGACCCAAGACCCAGGCCCCAAGCCCCGACCTCCTCTGATCCCATGATCGTCCGCCTGTCCAACTCTCCGTTTGCTGCCGGCCCGGCCCCGCAATCCGTCGTGAACGCGGGCCCGCCCGCCGCGCCGCAGGGGCGTGACCTTGTCTGAGACCACCGGCCCCGGCCCCGACGAGACCAGGCCCGCCAAGCCGACGCGCGACGCGCTGGACGTGCTGCGACGGCCGCAGGCGATACGCGCACGGTGCGCCGCCATCACGCGGGCGGTCGAGAAGGGCCTGTCGTCCCACTTCCGGCTCGACCGCAGCAAACTCGACGACGCGGCGGCACTGGTCGCCCAGGTGATGCAGGAGACGTACCCCGACGGGCACATTCCGATGCACAGCCAATGGCGTCGCTTCGATGAGGGCGGCGTGCCGCGCATCGCTGAACTCGACCGCCTTCTGGCCGGCCGCAGCGTGGCCGAGCAGACGCGTTCGCGCATCGACCTGACCTTGATCAGCGTGCTGCTGGGTGCCAGCGCCGGGGCGCACTGGCGCTACACCGAAGGCCGGGCTCAGGATGCGCTGGCGCTGCCGGTGCAGGTTCAGCGCACCGACGAACTGTTCAAGCTGCTCGACCGCGTGATGGCCAAGCCCGAGGCGCAGGCGTCTGCCGCCGCGGCCGACGAGCCGGGCGCGACGGCCGCACCAGCCGCACCAGCCGGGCAAGTTGTGCAAGCTGCGCAGGCGGCTGACGGCGCCGCCTTCGGCCGCTCCGAAGGCCTCGCGGTGGCCAGCTTTCGCGCCTTCACCGCCGGCGTGTTCTCTTCGCAGACCGGGGACTTGCTGCGCGCCGACGCCGCCACGCTGCGACTGATCGACACCGCTGCGCTGCGTGGCGTGTTCCAGGTCGGCGCGGGCAACGTGCTGATCGGGCTGGAGGGCCGCGTCGGCGTGATGTCTGCGCTGGGAGAGTCGCTGCAGGCGGCTGCCAGGCGCGACGGTTTCGAGGCGCGGCCTGGACGCCTGTACGACCGCCTGCTGGCGCACAGCCAGACCCAGGGCGACGGCAGCAGCGTCAGCGCCGAACTGCTTTTGAACGAACTGCTGCGCCTGCTGGCGCCCGCGTGGCGCGACGGTACCCGCGTGCTGGGCCTGCCGGCGGGCGATGTCTGGCAGCACCGCTGGGCCGGCGAGGACGACGGCAACGGCCGACGCGACCTCACGACGCCGGGCTGGGTGCCGGTGCACCAGATCAGCCAGTGGCTGGCGTATTCGTTGGTCGAGCCCTTGCAATCGGCCGGGCTGCGCGTCACCGGACTCGAGGCGCTGACCGCCCTGCCCGGTTACCGCAGCGGCGGCCTGCTGATCGACACCGGCGTCATCACGTTGCGCAACCCGCGCGACGCCAGCCGGGTGTGGAAACTCGGCGACGAATTGATCGTCGAGTGGCGCGCGCTGACGCTGACGCTGCTCGACGAACTGGCCGAGCGGCTGCGCCAGCGGCTGGGGCTCGACGCCACCGCGCTGCCGCTGTCCAGCGTGCTCGAAGGCGGCACCTGGGCCGCGGGCCGGCGCATCGCGCAGCAACTGCACGACGGCGCGCCGCCCTTGCGTATCGACAGCGACGGCACCGTTCTCTAGCCCAGGCTCGGCCCGATGTCCGCCCAGACTGCGCAGACCGCGCTGAACCGGCTGCTGGGCGTCGAGCATGCGCTGATCCAGGCGCCGATGGCCGGCCACCAGGGCCACGCGCTGGCGGCGGCCGTCAGCAACGCAGGCGCGGTGGGCTCGCTGCCCAGCGCCACCTTCAGCCCACAGGCGCTGGCGGCAGAACTGCAGGCGCTGCGCGCGCAGACCGAGCGGCCGTTCAACCTGAACTTCTTCTGCCACCCGACGCCGCAGGCCGACGCCGCGCGCGAGCAGCGCTGGCGGCAGCGTCTGTCACCCTACGCCGATGAGTTCGGCATCGATCTCGGCGCAGTGGCGGCCGGCCCCGGCCGCGCGCCTTTCTCGGCGGCACTGGCCGACTTGGTGGAGCCCTTTCGTCCGCCCGTGGTGAGCTTTCATTTCGGCCTGCCCGAGCCCGCGCTGCTGCAGCGCGTGAAGGCGTGGGGCGCGGTGGTGCTGTCCAGCGCAACCACGCTGAACGAAGGGCTGTGGCTGCAGGCGCATGGGGCCGACGCCGTCATCGCCCAGGGGCTGGAAGCGGGCGGGCACCGCGGGCATTTCCTCGGAGGTGACCTGGACGTGGCGGCGCAAAGCGGCACGCTGACGCTGGTGGCCGGCCTGCTGCGAGTGCTGCACGTGCCGGTGATCGCCGCCGGCGGCATCGCTGATGCGCGCGCGGTGGCCGCGATGCGCGCGCTCGGCGCCGCCGGGGTGCAGATCGGCACTGCCTACCTGCTGTGCCCCGAGGCACAGACCAGCGCCGTGCACCGTGCCGCGCTGAAGAGCCCGCAGGCGCAACGTACCGCGCTGACCAACCTGTTCACCGGTCGGCCGGCACGCGGCATCGTCAACCGGTTGATGCACGAGCAAGGCCCGATGCAGCCCGACGCACCCGCCTTTCCCTTGGCCGGCGCGGCATTGGCGCCGCTGCGCGCCGCCGCCGAGGCCGTGGGCCGCAGCGACTTCTCGCCGCTGTGGGCCGGCGCCGATGCTGGCGGCTGCCGCGAGATCGGCGCGGCCGAGTTGACGCGCGCGCTGGCCGCGGGGTGGGTCTAGGCGCGTGATCTGCGCCCGGCTGTGGCCGCTCGGGCGCTGCAGGTCGGACAGCACAGGGCCGCGGTCTGCTCGAGCCAGCCGGCGGTACTCAAATCGCCGCAGTTACTCGCCGCGGGCAGCGGCCGCATCGCGCACACTCTCGGCCCGTGCACGCCGGCCGACCGGTGGCCAACACCGCAGGAGATCCCCCGATGCCCACCCCAGAGGAAAAGCGCGCCGAGCTCAAGCGAGCCGCGCTCGAGTACCACGAGTTCCCGACCCCCGGCAAGGTGGCCATCGCGGCCACCAAGCAGATGGTCAACCAGCGCGACCTCGCGCTGGCCTACTCGCCCGGCGTGGCCGCGGCCTGCGAGGAGATCGTCGCCGACCCGGCCAACGCCTATCGCTACACCGCCCGCGGCAATCTGGTCGCGGTGGTCACCAACGGCACGGCGGTGCTCGGGCTGGGTGACATCGGGCCGCTGGCGGCCAAGCCGGTGATGGAAGGCAAGGCGGTGCTGTTCAAGAAGTTCGCCGGCATCGACGTCTTCGATATCGAGATCGCCGAGAAGAACCTGGACAAGCTGGTCGACGTGATCGCCGCGCTCGAACCCACCTTCGGCGGCATCAACCTCGAGGACATCAAGGCGCCAGACTGCTTTTACGTCGAGCGCCGGCTGCGCGAGCGCATGAAGATCCCGGTCTTCCACGACGACCAGCACGGCACCGCCATCGTCGTCGGCGCGGCGATGCTCAACGCGATGAAGGTGGTGGGCAAGGACATCGGCCAGATCAAGCTGGTGACCAGCGGCGCCGGCGCGGCCGCGCTGGCCTGCCTGAGTCTGTTGCTCAAGCTGGGCCTGCGGCGCGAGAACGTCTGGGTCACCGACCTGGCCGGCGTGGTCTACCAGGGCCGCACCGAACTGATGGACGAGGACAAGACGCCCTTCGCGCAGCAGACCTCGCTGCGCACGCTGGCCCAGGTGATGGACGGCGCTGACGTGTTCCTCGGCCTGTCGGCGGGCGGAGTGCTGAAGCCGGCGATGGTGGCGCAGATGGGCCCGCGGCCGGTGATCTTCGCGCTGGCCAACCCGACGCCCGAGATCCTGCCGGAAGAGGTGAAGGCGGTGCGCGACGACGCGCTCATCGCCACCGGCCGCACCGACTACCCGAACCAGGTCAACAACGTCCTGTGCTTCCCGTACATCTTCCGCGGCGCACTGGACAGCGGTGCCACCACCATCAACGATGCGATGGAGATTGCCGCGGTGCGCGCGATCGCCGAACTGGCGCAGGCCGAGCAGAGCGAGGTGGTGGCCGCGGCCTACGCTGGGCAGACGCTGGCCTTCGGCCCCGAGTACCTGATCCCCAAGCCCTTCGACCCGCGGCTGATGATGAAGATCGCGCCGGCGGTGGCGCGTGCGGCCGCCGAGTCGGGCGTCGCGGCACGTCCGGTGGGCGACCTCGAGGCCTACGGCGAGAAGCTGCAGGCTTTCGTCTACGCCTCGGGGCAGATGATGCGGCCGATCTTCGCGCTGGCCAAGCGCGCCCAGCACAAGCGCGTGGCCTATGCCGAAGGCGAGGACGAACGTGTGCTGCGCGCGGTGCAGGTGGTGGTCGACTAAGGTCTGGCGCGGCCGACGCTGATCGGCCGCCCGGCGGTGATCGCCCAGCGCACCGAGAAGTTCGGCCTGCGGCTCAAGGAAGGCCTCGACTACGACGTCGTCAACATCGAGCAGGACCACCGTTATCGCGACTTCTGGCAGACCTACCACCGCATGACCGAGCGCAAGGGCGTGACCGTGCAGGTGGCCAAGATCGAGATGCGCCGGCGCCTCACGCTGATCGGCGCGATGCTGCTGCACAAGGGCGAGGTCGACGGCCTGCTGTGCGGCACCTGGACCACGACGGCGGCGCATCTGCACTACATCGACCAGGTCATCGGCAAGCGCCACGGCGGCAGCCCGCGCACCGCACAGGACGTGCGCGTCTACGCCTGCATGAACGGCCTGATGCTGCCTGGCCGCCAGGTGTTCCTGGTCGACACCCATGTCAACGCCGACCCGTCGGCCGAGGAGCTGTGCGAGATCACCGTCATGGCCGCCGAAGAGATGCTGCGCTTCGGCATCGAGCCCAAGGCGGCGCTGCTCAGCCACAGCAACTTCGGCACCAGCAATCTGCCCAGCGCGGTGAAGATGCGCCGCGCGCTGGAACTGCTGCGCGAGCAGGCGCCCTGGCTGCCGGTGGACGGCGAGATGCACGGCGACATCGCGCTCGACGGCGCCGCGCGCAAGGCGCTGATGCCGGGCAGCACGCTCGAAGGCGACGCCAACCTGCTGGTGCTGCCCGACATCGACTCGGCCAACATCTCGTACAACCTGCTGAAGGCGGCGGCCGGCGGCGGCATCGCAATCGGCCCGGTGTTGCTGGGGGCGGCCAAACCGGTGCACGTCCTGACCCCGTCGGCCACGGTGCGGCGCATCGTCAACATGACCGCGCTGACCGTCGCTGACGCCAACGCGGTGCGCACCTGACTCACCAGAGTGATATCTCGCGGCATGTGAGCGCCTACTGATTAACCCTTCTCACCGCCCGAACGGGGGGCTCGGGCTTGAGTTGGGAAGGGGATTCCGATAACATTTCGGTTTCACTTTCAGGGTATTCCCCGTGTTCTGGACTGGTCATGCGGTGCGTCAGGCGAACGATTCGCAAGCACCCGGAGCCTTCGCCGTAAGGCTGTCTGCTTTGACGACATCCGTGGCGATGTCCTGCGCAAAGTCAGCCGCAGCAGCTGGGGCGATGGTCGCGGTGATGTCGGTCGCAGGCCCCGCGTGGAGCCGCACGCCCGACAACCCGACGGCAGTCGCATCTGTGGCATCGACGACGCTGCCGCCGCAGGCCCAGGCCACGCACCGGCTGATCCTGTCGGGCGGTCCGTTCCCGTACCGCAAGGACGGTACCGTGTTCGGCAACCGCGAACGCCTTCTGCCGATGCGCACACGGGGCCACTACCGCGAATACACCGTGCCGACGCCGGGCTCGCCCGACCGTGGCGCAAGACGCATCGTCTGCGGCGGCGATGCGCCGACGCAGCCGGAGGCCTGTTACTACACCGCCGACCACTACGCGAGCTTTCGTCGCATTGCGCAATGAATCCGGCGACCCAGAATTTCATCCACGAACCGAGGAGGAACGCGACCATGCTCATGCAGACTGTGCGTCCCAACATCGTGCAGGCCATACGAGCCTACCGCGTCGAGGACCTGATGCAGGCCGCCGAAACGGGCGGGCAGCATTTCCTGTACGTCAATCTTTCTGCGGCGCAGTCCAAGCAGGAAGTGCTGGAGAAGATTGCCGAGTCCTTCCTGTTTCCGGCGCACTTCGGCAAGAACCTCGACGCCTTGTACGACTGCATGACCGAGACCGTACACAAGTCCGGCCAGCAGCCGGGCTTCGTCGTCGAGCTGGAGCAGTTGCCGGACAACCCGCGCTTCGACCGCGAAGCGCGCGAGCAACTGCTCGATGTCTTCCGCGACGCAGCCGACTTCTGGGGGGAACGACGAATACCGTTCAGGTGTTTCTATTCTTTTCAGTAGCCCGCTCCCAAGAAATCGGGTCATGGGAGCGGGCTGCTGAAACGGCCCAGATCAGCAACAACGCCACGACCGTGCCGAAACCGGCACCCAAGGTGACCGTGCCGAAGAACGGCATCAACCCCAACTTCGGCACCA
>JBBQOR010000066.1:0-8038 GCA_038331055.1 Burkholderiales bacterium | reverse complement strand
TGTCTAGGGCGGCGCGCCACCTCGGTGAATGCGCGAACACCCACTACTTCGGCGGCTTGCGGCCCGGCTGTAGTCGGCTCGCGTGAATTGCGGCGCGGCTGCCGCCGTCAGGCCACCCAGGTCGCCGACGCGCCGTCGATTGCTGCGCGCAACGCAGCGTAGTCGTGCATCACCGGGAACTGCGGAAACTGCGCCGCGATGCCCGGCGGCGGGTGGATGAAGAAGCCCGCATCGGCGGCGCCCAGCATGCCGGTGTCGTTGTACGAGTCACCGGCGGCGATGACCTTGAAGTTCAGGCCTTTCAGCGCATTGACGGCATGCCGTTTCTGGTCGGCCTGGCGCAGCTTGTAGTCGAGCACTGCGCCGTCAGCGCCGATCACCAGCCGGTGGCACAACAGCGTGGGCTGGCCCAGTTGCCGCATCAGCGGCGCGGCGAACTCGTAGAAGGTGTCCGACAGGATCAGCACCTGGTAGCGCTCACGCAGCGCGTCCAGAAAGCCGCGCGCCCCGTCCAGCGGCGCCATGCCGCCGATCACCGACTGGATGTCGGGCAGGCGCAGACCGTGCTCGGCCAGCAGGGCAATGCGCGAGCGCATCAGCCGGTCGTAGTCAGGCTCGTCGCGCGTGGTGCGCGAGAACGCCGTGATGCCGGTGCGGCGCGAGAACTCGATCCAGATCTCGGGCACCAGAACGCCTTCGAGATCGAGGCAGACCACATGCATGAATGCGTCCTCGTTTGAGCAGCGGCGGATGCTAGCGCAGCACTCGGCGTGCCTCGACAGCACCCGTCAGGGCGCCTCGTCGCCCAGCAGCACCGGCTGCTGCCGTAACTTGCCGCCGCGCCATACGGTGTGAGCGTGATCGAGGTTCAGCGCGCGCCGCGCCGTCAAGCCGGCGGACGCGGTGGGCCGTGTCAGGAAACGATGAACGACGCTGCGCCGGTGGCGATCAGCGTGCCGTGTTCGTCGTGAAGACGCATCTGCGTGGCGCCGACGCGTCCACCCAGGCGTGTGACTTCCGCCGTGCCGATGAAGTGGTGGCCGATGCCCGGGCGCAGAAAGTCCACCCTCAGGTCGATCGTGCCCAGGCGGAGAAAGCGATGCATCACCTGCGCCGCGCTCTCGTTCGGATGGCGCTCGGCGATCTCGACCATCAGCGCCAGACCGGCCAGCGCGTCCAGCACCGAGGAGATCACACCCCCGTGCAACCGGCCCCAGCCGCGGTGGCCCACCAGTTCGGGCCGCATGTCGAAGCGCGCGCGGACATCATCGCGGCGCACCGATTCGATCTTCAGCCCGATCACCTGGTTGAAGGTGATCTGGTGCTCGAACAGTTCGACCAGCGCGGCGTCGAGCATGGCCTGCTCGGCGGCGCTGCGCGGCGCTGCGGGCGGCGTCGTCATGCGTTGGCCGCGGCCGGGGCCAGACCCAGCAGTGTGCAGGTCTCGCTGACGCTGGCCACCTCGCGCCCGGCGCGCTGCGCGCAGGCGGCCAGTGCCTCGACCAGCGCGCCGTTGCCACGGGCCCGCTCGCCGCCGGGCAGGTAGAAGGTGTCTTCCAGGCCGCTGCGCAGCATGCCGCCCAGCTCAGCCGCCCGCTGGTGCACCGGCCAGACCTCTGCGCGGCCGATCAGCATGCCTTCCAGCGCGCGGCCGGTGGACCCCAGCGCGTCAGCAGCGCCAGCAGTTCGGCATCGCAGGGCATGCCGCTGGCCACGCCCATCACCAGGTCGATCTCGGGCACGCCGCGGTACAGGCCGGCCTTCAGGTCCATCGCCACGCTGCGCAGGATGCCGGTATGGAAGCACTCGAACTCGGGCTGCGTGCCGGTCTCGTGCATCACCTGCAGCATCACCTGCAGCATCGCCTGCACCTTCGCGACAGGGTTGTCGAAGACTATCGGTGGCGAGGCCCACTCGCCGTTGTCCTTGATCTTCAGGTAGTTCAGCGTGCCCGCGTTGCAGGCCGCGATCTCGGGCGCGGCCGGCGGCGGGCCCAGGCGCACGGCCTGGTCGAGACATCGCGTTGCGCACCTCGGGCCGCTGCAGCGTCAGCCACAGCACGCCGCCGTGATGGCGCAGGTGCAGCGTTTGCCAGGCCACCATTTCAGCCGCCGTCCGACTTGCGGCCGGGCAGCGTGCCTTCGAGCTTGCAGATGATGCCCAGCATGATCTCGTCGGCGCCGCCACCGATGCTGGTGAGCCGGCCGTCGCGCCAGGCCTGCGAGATCGGGTTGTCGGCCGTGTAGCCCATGCCGCCCCAGTACTGCAGGCAGGCATCGGCCACCTCGCGGCCCAGGCGCCCGCACTTCAGCTTGGCCATGCTGGCGAGCTTGGTCACGTCCTTGCCACCGACGTACATCTCCACCGCACGGTAGGTGAGTGCGCGCAGCGCCTCGACCTCGGTTCGCAGTTCGGCCAGGCGGAAGTGCACCACCTGGTTGTCCAGGATGCTCTTGCCGAAGGCCTGCCTGGCGCGTGTGTACTCGATCGTCTGGTCGATCTGCCGGTCCAGGCTGCGAAGGCTGCCTGCGGCCGCCCACAGGCGCTCTTCCTGGAACTGCAGCATCTGGAAGGCGAAGCCCAGGCCTTCCTGGCCGATCAGGTTGCGCCGCGGCACGCGCACGTTGTCGAAGAAGAGCTGCGCTGTGTCGCTGCTGTGCATGCCGATCTTGTGGATCTTCTGCTTCTTGATGCCCGGTGCATCCATCGGCACCACGATCAGACTCTTGTTCTTGTGCGAAGGGCCGTCGGAGGTGTTCGCCAGCAGGCAGCACCAATCGGCCTGCAGGCCGTTGGTGATCCACATCTTGCTGCCGTTGATGACGTAGTCGCCGCCGTCGACGCGGGCCGTGGTCTTGATCGCCGCCACGTCGCTGCCGCCGCCTGGCTCGCTGACACCCAGGCACGACACATAGTCGCCGGCGATGGTGGGCACCAGGAACTCCTTGCGCAGCTCGTCGCTGCCAAAGCGCGCCAGCGCCGGCGTGGCCATGTCGGTGTGCACGCCGTTGGCCATCGGCACGCCGCCGCAGTTGCATTGCCCCAGTGCCTCGGCCATCACCATGCTGTATGAAAAGTCGAGGCCGGCACCACCGTACTCCTCGGGGTACTTCAGCCCCAGCAGGCCCAGGTTGCCGAGCTTCTTGAAGACCTCGTGAGCCGGAAACTGGCCGGCCGCCTCCCACTCGGCGACGTAGGGGTTGATCTCCTTGTCGCAGAACCTGACGACGGTGTCTTCGAGGGCGCGATGTTCGGGGGTGAACTGCATGTGCTGGGTCTCCTGGTGTGATGCGCTGAGCGCTTCTGTGCTCGTGCCTGCAGCGCCGTCACGATAAACCGCGCGGCGCGTCCTCGACAGGCACGAGATCGAGAGGCGCAAGGCGGGTCAGCGGCAATGACCAGTCCCGCCGAGCAGCGGCATCAGCGCAGCACCTCGGGCGTGACAGCGCGGTGAAAGCCGTCGAAGGGCAGCGATCGCGCGTCCGGACCGAGCGGGAAGATCTCGCTGCCCAGCGAAGCGCCGCCGTCGATCTGCAGCGTCACCCCGGTGATGAAGGCGGCGGCCGGCGAGAGCAGGAAGGCAATCGCCCCGCTGACTTCGGCCTCGCTGGCCAGCCGCCGCAGCGGCACATGCGCCTGGAGCTTGGGGATGATGCTGCGCATCGCGCCGCCGTAGCTGTCCATGCCGCTGGAGGCCACCCAGCCCGGCGCGACGGCGTTGACGCGCACGCCGGCATGCGCCCACTCGAAGGCGGCGGTCATCGTCAGGTTGCTCATGCCGGCGCGCGCGGCGCCGCTGTGGCCCATGCCGGGCATGCCGTTGCGGAAGTCGGCCGTCATGTTGACGATGGCGCCGCCGTGCGCCTGCATGCACTGGTTGAACAGCTCGCGCATCATCAGGAAGCCGCCGGTCAGGTTGTTCGCGACCACCGCATCGAAGCCCTTCTTGCTGATTGCCAGCAGCGGCGCCGGGAACTGCCCGCCGGCGTTGTTAACCAAGCCGCTCACCGGGCCGTGGCAACGCAGCACCTCGGAGACACCTTGCCTGACGGCGTCTTCGTTGCGGATGTCGAAGGCGATGGTGTCGCAACGCCCGCCGTCCTCGGCGATCTCGGCCGCCACCGCCGCCAGCTTGTCGGCCTTGCGCCCGCTGACGACGACCAGCGCGCCCAGCGAGGCCAGTTCATGCGCCACGCAGCGCCCGATGCCGCTGCCGCCGCCGGTGACCCAGTGCACCTGGCCGGCGTAGAGATCGGGACGCAGCACGCTGCGGTAGCGCGCGGGGGCTTCGTTCATCGTTTCGAGCGGATCGTCTGCAACGCCGCCGAGTTGACGTTAACGTCAACTCCTTGTCAACTGGGTAATTCCGATCACGCCAGCGACAATGCTTCACGCTAGCATCACGCCCGATCCCGAAACCTGACCGAGGAATGAGTCCATGGACCTGCAAGCCTGCACCGAAACCCTGCGCGCCAAGGTGGGCACCGCCAGCGGCTTTAACGCCACGCTGAAGTTCGACTGCGCCGAGGATGGCGTGGTGCACATCGACGGCTTGTCCGTGCCCAACAGTGTCAGCAACGAGGACAAGGAAGCCGCCTGCACCGTGCACATCAGCCTGGAGAACCTGGCCGCGCTGATCAGCGGTGAACTCGAGCCCACCACCGGCTTCATGATGGGCAAGTTCAAGGTCAGCGGCGACATGAGCGTCGCGCTGAAGATGCAGCGCCTGGTCTGAGCCGGCGATGGCCGAGGCCGTCGCCCGCCCGCGGCCGTCGCGCAGCGCCGCGCCGGTGCGCCAGAGCGCGCAGGAGGTGCTCGCCTCGCACCGTGCCGACGACAGCGCCGAGCTGTTCGGCATCGCCGAGCTGTGCGGCACCTTCGGCATCACGCCGCGCACGCTGCGCTTCTACGAGACCAAGGGCCTGCTGCAGCCGCGGCGTGTCAACGGCGCGCGCGTCTATACGCGGCGCGACCGCGCGCGGCTGGCGCTGATCCTGCGCAGCAAGGCCATAGGGGCCTCGCTGGACGACATAAAGCACTATCTCGATCTTTACGGCCCGCAGGGCGAGGGGCGGGTGCAGCAGATGCGCTGGGCGCTCGAGCGCACTGGGGCGGCGATCGCTGCGCTGGAGGCCAAGCGTTCCGACATCGACGCCTCGCTGGCCGAACTGCGGCTGATCGATGCCAGCGTGCGCCGGGCGCTGGAGAGCAAGACCACCGGCTGAACGGAGACCTCGATGAGCCAAGCCTTCATCTACGACCATGTGCGCACACCGCGCGGCAAGGGCAAGAAGGATGGTGGCCTGCACCAGGCCACGCCGGTGTGGCTGCTGCGCACGCTGCTGCAGGCGCTGCAGCAGCGTGGCGCGCTCGACACTGCGCTGATCGACGACGTGGTGCTGGGCTGCGTCACGCCGGTGGGCGAGCAGGGGGCCGACATCGCGCGCACTGCCGTGCTCGATGCCGACTGGGCGCAGTCGGTGGCGGGCGTCACGCAAAGCCGCTTCTGCGCCAGCGGGCTGGAGTCGGTGAACCTGGCCGCCGCCAAGGTGATCAGCGGCTGGGAAGACCTGGTCGTGGCCGGTGGCGTCGAGAGCATGAGCCGCTGGCCGATGGGCAGCGATGGTGGCGCGTGGTTCATGGACCCGCGCGTCAACCAGCATCTGGGCTTCGTGCCGCAGGGCATCGGCGCCGACCTGATCGCCACGCTGGAAGGCTTCAGCCGCGAGGACGTGGACGCCTTCGCGCTGCGCTCGCACCAGCGCGCCGCCGCCGCGCGCGCCGGGGGTCGCTTCGCGCGCAGCCTGGTGCCGGTGCACGACATCGCCGGCCTGCTGCTGCTGGCCGAGGACGAGACGATCCGCGCGAATGCCTCACTGGACGCTCTGGCGCGGCTGGACGCCAGCTTCGCAATGATCGGCGGCATGGGCTTCGACGCCACCGCGCTGCGCCGCTACACCACGGTGGAGCAGATCCACCACGTGCACCACGCCGGCAACAGCAGCGGCATCGTCGATGGCGCGGCGCTGATGCTGGTGGGCTCGGCGGCCGGCGGCGCCAAGGCCGGCCTGAAGCCGCGTGCGCGCATCCGCAGCGCGGCGGTGGTCGGCAGCGAGCCCACCATCATGCTCACCGGGCCGACGCCGGCCTGCCTCAAAGCACTCTCGAAGGCGGGGCTGCAGGCCAGGGACGTGGACCTGTGGGAGATCAACGAGGCCTTCGCGGTGGTGCCGATGAAGACCGCGCGCGACCTCGGCGTGGACATGGCGCGCGTCAACGTGAACGGCGGCTCGATCGCCATGGGGCATCCGCTGGGTGCCACCGGCTGCATCATTCTCGGCACGCTGCTCGACGAGCTCGAGCGCCGTGATCTGGCCATCGGCTGCGCCACGCTGTGCGTCGGCGGCGGCATGGGCATCGCCACCATCATCGAGCGGGTCTGACCATGACGAGCCCTGTGATCACGCTGACCCGCGGCGACGACGGCATCGCCATCGCCACCATCGACCTGCCGGGCCGGCCGATGAACGTGGTCGGCGCCGAACTGATGAGCGCCTTGCACGACGTGTCCGGGCAACTGGCCGGCGACGCCTCACTCAAGGGCCTGGTGCTGGCCTCGGGCAAGGCCGACTTCTGCGCCGGCGCAGACCTCGACCGCATATCGCGCTTTGCCTCGGCGGCCGAGGTCTTCGAGGCTTCTCAGGCGATGAAGGCCGTGCTGCGCCGGCTCGAGACCTGTGGCAAGCCGATGGCCGCGGCCATCGGCGGCCACGCGCTGGGCGGCGGGCTCGAGATCGCGCTCGCCTGCCACGCCCGCTTCGTGCTCGACGATGCGAAGCTCAAGCTCGGCCAGCCTGAGGTGAAGCTGGGTCTGTTGCCCGGGGGCGGCGGCTGCGTGCGGCTGCCGCGGCTGCTCGGCATCCAGCAGGCGCTGGAGATCATCGGCCAGGGCGGCGATGTGGCGCCGGCCAAGGCGCTGGGCCTGGGCCTGGTCACCGCGCTGGCACGCGACGCCGACGATCTGCTGGCTCAGGCACGGGCCTGGTGCCTGGCCAACCCGAAGGCGAAGCAGCCCTGGGACATGCCGAAGTTCCGCTTCCCCGGCGGTGATTCACGTGCGCCGGCAGTGGCGCAGATGTGGGCCATCGGCCCCTCTGTCGCGGCGCAGAAGACCTGGGGCAACTACCCCGCGGTAACGCACATCATGAGCGCGGTGTTCGAAGGGGGCCTGCTCGACTTCGAAGCTGCCAGCACGGTGGAGAGCCGCTACTTCGCCGCCTGCGTGATGTCGCCGGCGGCAAAGAACATGATCGGCACGCTGTGGTACCAGCTGAACGCGTTGAAGAAGGGCGCGTCGCGTCCGCCGGGCGTGCCGCGTTCGGTGGTCAGCAAGCTCGGTGTGCTGGGCGCCGGCATGATGGGTGCGGGCATCGCCTGCGTGGCGGCCAAGGCGGGCATCGAAGTGGTGCTGATCGACAGCACGGCCGAACGCGCCGATGAGGGCAAGGCGTACTCGCAAACGTTGCTGGACAAGGCCGTCAAGCGTGGCCGCAGCAGCCCGGCGCGACGCGAAGCGCTGCTGGCGCGCATCACGCCAACGACCGACCTGGCGCGGCTCGAAGGCTGCGACCTGGTGGTCGAGGCGGTGTTCGAGGACCGGGCGGTGAAAGCCGACGTGACCCGCCGTGCCGAGGCGGTGCTGGCGAGCAGCGCGGTGTTCGCCTCCAACACCTCGACGTTGCCGATCGGCGGGCTGGCGCAGGCCAGCGTGCGGCCGGCGAACTTCATCGGCCTTCACTTCTTCAGCCCGGTGGACAAGATGCCGCTGGTCGAGATCATCGTCGGCGGGCAGACCAGTGATGAGACGCTGGCGCGCGGCTTCGACTTCGTGCTGCAGCTCGGCAAGACGCCGATCGTCGTCAGCGACCGCCGCGGCTTCTTCACCAGCCGCGTCTTCGCCACCTATGTGTTGGAAGGCATCACGATGCTGACCGAGGGCGTGCACCCGCGCAGCATCGAAGCGGCGGGCCTGCAGGCC
>JBBQOR010000065.1:0-8084 GCA_038331055.1 Burkholderiales bacterium | reverse complement strand
GGATGCCTTGCGCCGTGACGCGCAGGCGCTGGTCAACATGATGCTGCAGTGAATCCATGAGGCCTTGAACCCATGAACCCCGATACCGATTTCGACCGACCCACCACCCAGGCCGCCAGCGCCGAGATTGCGGGCTCGCTGCCGGCGCTGGAGTGGATCACCGACGCCCGGGTCGAGCGCCTGAGCCAGGACTTCTACTGGTTCAGCCCGGTGCTCAAGCGTCAGCTCGAAGGCCTGCGCGCCGACGCCGTGGTGCGCCCGAAGACCGAGGACGAGATTCGGGCGGTGGTCTCGGCCTGTGCGCGGCAGCGGGTGCCGATCACCGTGCGCGGCAGCGGCACCGGCAACTACGGCCAGTGCATGCCGCTGCACGGCGGCGTGATCCTCGATCTCTCGGCCTACAACCGGCTGCTGTGGGTGAAGCCGGGCGTCGCGCGCGCGCAGGCCGGCATCCGCATGATGGAGATGGACCGCCAGACCCAGCCCGAGGGTGGCGAGTTGCGCTGCGTGCCCAGCACCTTCCGCAGCGCCACGCTGGGCGGCCTGTACGGCGGCGGCTTCGGCGGCGTGGGCAGCATCAACTACGGGCCGCTGGCCAGCACCGGCAACGTGCTGGGCGTACGTGCGATGAGCATCGAGCCCGAGCCCAGGGCGGTCGAGTTGCGCGCGCCCGAGGCGCTGCTGCTGCACCATGTGTATGGCACCAACGGCCTGGTGCTCGAGCTCGAGGTCGGCCTGGCGCCGGCGCACCCCTGGCTGGAAGCCATCGTCTGCTTCGAGCACTTCGATGCGGCGATCGGCTTCGCCGACCTGCTGGCGTCTGCGCCCGGTCTGGTGAAGAAGAGCGTCACGCTGCTGGCCTCGCCGATCCCCGACATCCTGCTCGCCGCCGTGCCGCCGCTGAAGGACACGATGACGCCGGGCCATCACGCGGTCTTCGTGCTGGTGGCGGAGTTCTCCGAGCCGGGGTTTCAACAACTGGTGCGCGAGTTCGGCGGCACGATCACCCTGCGCAAGACTGCGGCCGAGGTGAGGGCCAGCAACCGCACCATCGTCGAATACACCTGGAACCACACCACGCTGCACGCGCTGAAGGTGGACAAGGGCCTGACCTACATTCAGAGCGGCTTCGACGCCGGCCGCCATGTGCAGCAGGCCAAGACGCTGCGTGCGCTGCTGGGCGACGAGGTGCCGATGCACCTGGAGTTCATCCGCAGCAAGGAAGGCGCGATGACCTGCAGCGGGCTGCAACTGGTGCGCTATACCAGCGACGAGCGGCTCGACGAAATCATGCAGATCCACCGCGACCACGGCGTCTACATCGCCAACCCGCACGTCTACATGGTCGAGGACGGCAAGCAGGGCCAGGTCAACCCCGACGTGGTGGCGACCAAGATGCGCTTCGACCCTGGCGGTCTGCTCAACCCGGGCAAGCTGCGCGGCTGGGCCGAACGCGGGCAGATCATGGCCGACGCGGCGGCCGGCCGCGTCATGCTGTCCACGCTGCCGCGGTTCTAGGGCCGTCAGGGGCCGTCAGGGGCCGTCACGGACGGCGTGGATACTCCGGTCGTATGCAGACCACTATCTTCAATACCCCGCTTGTCAATCCCCTGTTGCGTATCTTCTCGATCGGCATGCTCCGGCTGACCGGTTGGCGGGTCGAGGGCGCCTTGCCGGATCAGGCACGCAAGTGCGTGTTGATTGCCGCACCGCACACCAGCAACTGGGATCTGCCCTACACGCTCATGGCGGCCTTCGCGCTGGGGCTGGACATTCGCTGGATGGGCAAGGCCTCGCTCTTCAAGGCGCCGTTCGGCCCGGTGATGCGCTGGCTGGGCGGTATCGCGGTGCAGCGTGAGCAGAGCAACAACCTGGTCGCCGCTTCGGTGGCGGCGCTCGAGGCGGCCGACGGCCCGCTGCAATTGGTGGTGCCGCCAGAGGGCACACGCAGCAAGGTCACGCGCTGGAAGACCGGCTTCTACTACATCGCCCTCGGCGCCGGGCTGCCGATCGTGATGGCTTATCTGGACTTCGGCCACAAGCGCCTGGGCCTGGGCCCGGTGCTGCAACCCAGCGGCGATATCGAGCGCGACATGGCCACCATCAAGGCCTTCTACGCGCCGATGCGCGGCAAGAACCCGCAGCAGTTCGACGTCGAGTAGCGCGCCGGTACGCCCCACGGCGGGGCGGCATGGCTCCTGCTTGCCTTTGGCTCATGCTAGTCACACAACAGAAAGTCCTGCGCCGCTTCTGGCACGCGGTGATGCCGCTGTCGATGCTCGAAGGCGGCACGCCGCAGCCGTTCACGCTGCTGGGTGAGCAGATCGTGCTGTTCCTCGATGCCGACGGCCAGCCCGCGGCGCTGAAGGACCGCTGCTGCCACCGCACCGCGCGCCTGAGCAAGGGGCGCTGCGTCAACGGCGCGCTCGAGTGCGGCTACCACGGCTGGACCTACAACGCTTCCGGCCGCGTGATCCGCATCCCGCAATACGCGCCAGAGCGGCCGATTCCGCCCGACTACTGCACGCCGGCTTACGCCTGCACGGCGAAGTACGGCTACGCCTGGGTGGCGCTGGACGAGCCCATCGCGCCGATCCCCGAGATGCCCGAGTTCGGTGCGCCGGGCTGGCGCACCATCTTCCAGTTCTACGAGACCTGGGACACCAGCCCGATGCGCGCGCTGGAGAACAGCTTCGACAACAGCCACTTCAGCTTCGTGCACCGGGCCACCTTCGGCATGGCCGAGCAGCCCAAGGCCAGCCGCTACGAACTGGTCGAGGGCGAGAACGGCTTCTACGCCGAGACCGTGATCGCCGCCGTCAACCCGCCGGCCTTCCACCGCGTGTGTGGCGGCACCGAGCCGATCACCCAGCGCCACATGCGCAACGCCTACTTCATGCCGTTCAGCCGCCGGCTGGACATCGAGTACCCCAGCGGTGTGCGGCACGTGCTGCTCAACTGCTTCACGCCGATCGACGACGGCCGGCTGCAACTGGCGCAGTGGCTGTTCCGCAACGACACCGAAGCCGACTGCCCGGCGCAGATGCTGATCGACTTCGACCACGCCATCACGCGCGAGGACAAGGACATCCTCGAGTCCACCGACCCCGACGCGGTGGTGGATACGCGCCGCCGCGGCGTCGAGTACAGCATGGACAGCGACCGCCCGGGCATGTTGATCCGCAAGCAACTGATGGAGCTGCTGGCCCGCCACGGCGAGGCCGAAGTGCACCGCTGAAGTCCTTGGCGGCGGTGCGCCGGGCGCCTTGCCCGACAATCGCCGCATGCTGCAGCAACGCACCCTTCGCACCCTGACACGCGCCGTGGGCCTGGGCGTGCACAGCGGGCAGAAGGTCGAGCTGACGCTGCAGCCGGCGCCGCCTGACCACGGCATCGTGTTCCGTCGCACCGACCTGGCGCAGACGGTGGTGATCCCGGTCAACGCCTTCGCCGTCAGCGACACCCGCATGGCCAGCACCATCAGCCCGGGCGGTGACCCCGGCGCGCCCAAGGTGCAGACCATCGAGCATCTGATGTCGGCCTGCGCCGGCCTGGGCATCGACAACCTGCTGATCGACATCACCGCCGACGAGGTGCCCATCCTCGACGGCTCGGCCGCCAGCTTCGTCTTCCTGCTGCAAAGTGCGGGCGTGGTGACGCAGGACGCGCCCAAGCGCTTCCTGCGCGTGACCAAGAACGTCGAAGTGCGCGAAGGCGAGGGCGCGGCGCTGAAGTGGGCGCGCCTGGAGCCCTTCCACGGCTACCGCCTCAGCTTCGAGATCGAGTTCGGCCACCCCGCCGTGGACGCCACCGGCCAGCGCGTGGTGTTCGACTTCAGCCTCGGCCAATACAAGCGCGACATCGCGCGGGCACGCACCTTCGGCTTCAGCAAGGACGTCGACGCGATGCGCGCGCGCGGCCTGGGCCTGGGCGGCAGCATGGACAACGTGATCGTGGTCGATGACAGTCGCGTGCTCAACGCTGGTGGCCTTCGCTACGACGACGAGTTCGTCAAGCACAAGATCCTGGACGCCATCGGCGACCTGCACATCGCCGGCAAGCCGCTGCTGGCGGCTTACACCGCCTACAAGAGCGGGCACGCGCTGAACAACCGGCTGCTGCGCAAGCTGCTGGGCGACCCTTCGGCCTACGAGGTGGTGAGCTTCGAGGACGAAGCCGAGGCGCCCTCGGGATTCGCCGAACTGGCGCCGGCATGGTGAGCACGCTGCCGGCGACCCCGCCCCGGCCCCGGCGTCCGGCGGCCTGGGTCGGCTTCTAGATGGTCGCCTTTCGACTTGTCTTCGGCGCACTGCTGGTGGCAGGGCTGCTGTGCTTTGCCATGTACATCGGCACCAGCGATCTGGCCTGGCGCCGCCGGGGTGTGCTGATCGTCAAGTGGACGCTGGTCGCAGCGCTGGGATTTTTCGCCGTGCTGATCCTGGAGCGGCTGGCGCGCATGCTCTGAGGCCGGCGCGGCCTCAGCCGCGGCGCGCCACCAGCAATGCGCGCACGTCGCCGGCCGGGTGCATCTGGACGCTGAAGCCAGCCGCCTCGAGCCGGTCGATGCAGGGCTGGAAGTCGGCGCGGCCGAGGTCGTAGTGGATCTCTCCGACGTAGCAGTCCACGCGGCGCAGCGTGTCGTGGCTGGCCTGCTCGAACATGGCGTACTCGGCGCCCTCGATGTTGACCTTCAGGAAGACGCGCCGCGGCGCCTTGGCCAGGTCGAGTGCCGAGGCGAGCGAGAACACGCGGATCGTTGTGGCCTCGCCGGTCAGGCGGTTGCCCGGGCCGCCGCCCTCGACCGTCGTGTGGCCCCAGTTCTCGTCGGACTGGTACAGCGTGGCGCTGCCGTCCACGCCGCCGATGCCGGCCTGCAGGAAGCTGATGCGATCGTCCAGCCCGTTGAGCACGGCGCTCGCGCGCGAGACGCGCAGCGAGGGCTCATCGGGCTCGAAGCACCAGGCCGGGCAGCCGTAGCGCCGGGCCAGCGGCAGCGCAAAGGAGCCGATGTGCGAGCCGAGGTCGAACACCGCGTCGTCGGCCTGCAGCCCGAACTGCAGCGCGGTCTTCATGAAGACCGAGTTGATCAGCCAGTCCAAGCTGGGCAGATCGACGCTGTCCAAGCGCAGGATGAAGTCGACATCCATCCGGCGGACGATCTCGTGCATGGCAAGGCTCCAGGGGTTGTGCGGCGCGCGCGGTGAGGGTCGGCGAAGATTGTCACGGACGCCCTCAGGCCGCTTTTCAGCGGGCCGCGAAGAGGGCGCCCGCCAGGAAGGCCTGGCTGCGGCCAAGGGCCAGCGCGGCGCTGGCCGCGTCGTACGACGCGCGGGCCCAGCAGTTGAAGCCGTGCTGGGCGCCGGGGTAGACGTGCACCTCGGCCGGCTTGCCGGCCAGCACGGTGCGCACGCTTTCGACCGCATCGAGCGGGATGTGATCGTCGCGCTCGCCATAGTGCAACTGGATCGGGCCGGTGATGGTGGCGGCCAGTTCGAGCTGGTTCTGGATGCCGCCGCCGTAGTAGGCCACCGCCGCATCGACGCCGCAGCGCGACGCGGCCAGCCAGGCCAGCCGCCCGCCCATGCAGTAACCCAGCGCACCCACCCTGCGCGCGCCCACCTCGGGCCGCGCACGCAGCGCGGCCACGCTGGCCTGCAGGTCGGCCAGCGTCGCGGCCGGTTGCATTGCCTGCATCAGCGTCAGTGCGCGCGCGCGCTCTGCGCCCTCGTAGCCGAGTTCCACGTGGGGCTGCTGGCGCCAGAACAGGTCGGGCGCCAGTACCACGAAGCCGGCCAGCGCGAACTGTTCGGCGACGCCCTGGATGTGGTCGTTGACGCCGAAGATCTCCTGCAGCAGCAGCAGGCCCGGGCCGTGGCCGGCCGGCGGCAGCGCCAGGTAGGCGTCCATCGTGCCGCCCTCGGTGGGCAGGCCGATCCAGCGGGTGTGGACGGGGTCGGTGCGGTCGTGGTCCGTCGGGGGTCTCCGGAGGGGGGTTAGTAGGTGCGGCCCTTGCGGTACTGCGCATGGCTGCGGCGCTGCAGCGGGGTGGCCTTGGCCAGCGCGGCGAAGGACGATGAGGCATGCGCGTGGCTGATCGCCAGCCCCAGCGCATCGGCTGCGTCGGGCCCCGGTGCGCTGACCAGCGACAGCAGCCGCCGCACCATCTCCTGCACCTGCGGCTTGCTGGCCAGGCCGTGGCCGACCACCGCCTTCTTCATCTGCAGCGCGGTGTACTCGGCCACCGGCAGACCGCCGGAGACCAGCGCGGCCAGCGCGGCGCCGCGCGCCTGCCCCAGCAGCAGCGTGCTCTGCGGGTTCACGTTGACGAACACGATCTCCACCGAGGCGCACTGCGGCTGCCAGGTCTCGACCACTTCGCGCACGCCGTCGAAGATGATTTTCAGCCGCGCCGGCAGGTCACCGCGCGGCGCCTCCAGCGTACGGATGCGCCCGCTGGCGATGTAGCGCAGCCGTGAGCCTTCGGCCTCGATCACGCCGAAGCCGGTGCTCTGCAGGCCGGGGTCGATGCCGAGGATGCGCAGCGTCATCGCGTTCAGCGCCCGAGGCTGAAGTACCAGCGCACGGAATGGAAGAACACCGGTGCGGCAAAGCACAGCGGCGCCACGCGGTCCAGCAGGCCGACCGCGCCGGTGACCGAGCTGCGGTTGCCCCAGTAGCGCACGCCGGCATCCTTCTTCAGCGCCTTCATCACGAAGCCGCCCAGCGTGCCCGCGGCGCCGGCGATGAAGCCCATCGCCAGGGCCTGGCCGGCCTTGAAGGGTGTGATCCAGTACAGCGCGGCACCGACCAGCGCCGCCGCCAGGCCGCCCAGCGCCCAGCCGCGCAACGAGAAGCTGCGGTCGATGTGCCGCGCCAGCGGCCGCCGACGCAGCCAGCGGCTGGCCGCCTCCTGCACGATCTGCGCGGCGCTGACCACCATCACCAGGAAGAAGACCAGGAAGGCACCGCGTTCCTCGAAGCCCTTGAAATCCAGCAGCAGCAGCGCCGGGGCGTGCGACAGCCCGTAGACGCAGACCATGATGCCCCACTGGATCTTGGCGTTGCGCTCGAGAAAGCGCTCGGGGTCGCCGGCCAGCGCACTGACGACCGGGATGGCCAGGAAAACATACACCGGGATGAAGACGCTGAAGAGGTCGAAGCCGCGCGCCGCCACCAGCAGGTACTGCACCGGCAGCACGATGAAGAAGGCGAGGATCAGGCCGCGGTGGTCGCCGCGCCGCGTGTGTGCCAGCGTGATGAACTCGCGCAGCGCCAGGAAAGACACCACGCCGGCCAGCAGCGTGGCGCCGGCCGCACCGGACACCCAGGCGAGCCAGAACAGGCAGGCGCCGGCCCACAGTGCGCTGAGGTCGCGCCGGCGGTTGGCGTGGCTCTCGTTGGCCGGCCCGTCCAGGCCGCGGCGCAGCGACCACGCCAGTTCTGTCAGGCTGGCCAGCAGCAGCATCCCGAACAGGGCGACGAATAGCAGCGCCACCTGCTGGTCGGCGCCGAGCGCACGCAGCGAGCCCATCTCAGCCCGCCGCCGGACGCAGCGCGATCACCGCATCGCGCGCGCGTACGAGAAAGCTGCGCTTGTCCTCGTCCGGCCGCAGCGCCAGCGGCGTGCCGAAGGTGGCCGTGCACAGGATCGGCACCGGCACCACTTCGCCCTTGGGCATCACGCGCTGCACGTTGTCGATCCACACCGGCACCAGCTGCACGCCGGGGAACTGCCCCGCCAGGTGGTACAGGCCGCTCTTGAAGGGCTGCGGCTCGCCCTTGTTGCTGCGCGTGCCCTCGGGAAAGATGACCAGCGAATCGCCATTCGTCAGCGCTGCGGCCAGCGGCTCCAGCGGGTCCTGGTCATCGCTGCGCTGGCGGCTGACGTAGACCGCGTGGAAGACCTCGGTCGTCAGCCACTGCTTGAAGGGCGAAGAGGTCCAGTAGTCCTTGGCCGCGATCGGGCGCGTGGTGGCGCGCAGTTCGCGTGGCAGCGAAGCCCAGATCAGCACCCAGTCCAGGTGGCTCTGGTGGTTGGCAAAGTAGATGCGTTGCGTGGCTTCGGGCGGGCAGCCTTTCCAGTG
>JBBQOR010000064.1:0-8092 GCA_038331055.1 Burkholderiales bacterium | reverse complement strand
CATGCACTTCTTCAACCCGGTGCCGCTGATGAAGCTGGTCGAGGTGGTCAGCGGGCTGCAGACCGACGCCGCGGTGGCCGAGGCCGTCTTCGACCTGGCCTGCGCCTGGGGCAAGGTGCCGGTACACGCGCGCAGCACGCCGGGCTTCATCGTCAACCGCATTGCTCGGCCGTACTACGCCGAGGCGCTGGCGCTGCTGCTCGAGCGTGCCGCCACACCGGCGCAGCTGGATGCCTGCCTGCGCGCGGCAGGGTTTCGCCTCGGTCCGTGCGAGCTGATGGACCTGATCGGCCACGACACCAACCTGGCCGTCACGCGTTCGGTCTTCGAGGCCTTCTTCTTCGACCGGCGCTTCACGCCGTCACCACTGCAGCGCGAGATGGTCGACGGCGGCCTGCTCGGGCGCAAGAGCGGCCGCGGCTTCTACGTCTACCCCGAAGGCCCGGCGGCGCTGCCGGTGGCGGTGCACGAAGCACCGTCCACCGCGCGTGAAGTCAGCGTGCACGGCGAAGGCCCGATCGGCGACGCGCTGGAGCAGGCCGCCACGCAGGCACTGGCCGCGCAAGGCTGGGGGCCGCAACGCCGGCAGGGCAGCGGCTGGACCGGCCTGGAGGTAGACGGTGCGCGGCTGGTACTGACCGACGGCCGCAGCGCGCGGGCCGTCGCCGCGGCCACCGGCATTGCCGATCTCGCAGTGTTCGACCGGCCGCTGCAGCAGCCGATGGCCCCGGGCAGCGCGCTGGCCTATGCGCTGGCGCCGAACGCTTCGCAGTCATGGCAGGCGCAAGCGCCGGCCTGGCTGCATGCGCTGGGCTTCACGCCGCTGCGGCTGGCCGATGCACCGGGGCTGGTGGTCGCGCGTACCGTGGCGATGCTCATCAACGAAGCCAGCGACGCGGTGCTGCAGGGCGTGTGCAGCCCCGAGGGCGCGGACGCCGCGATGCAACTGGGCGTCAACTGGCCCCGGGGGCCTTTCGACTGGCTTCGCAGCTGGGACTCGGCTGGCGTGGCCGCCGTGATCGCAGCGCTGGACAACACCTACCGCGGCGAGCGTTACCGGCTCAGCCCCAACCTGGAGCGCGGCACCTGGGCGAACTAGCGCCGCCGCGATGGCTCCACCTCGCCCGGCCGGACTTGCAGGCGCGCTTGCAGACGCGCTTGTGTGCGAACTTGAGCGCGCGCTTATGGGTGCGCTTATGGGTGCGCTTATGGGTGAGCTCATGGGTGCGCCTGTGTGCGCCTGTGTGCGCCTGTGTGCGCTACCGAACGGTGCGTCCTCGTCAGGCGCCAAATAATGCAGAGCTGATCCAAAGTGCCGGGGTCAGCATGGCCCCGTTCGCCTCACCACTGCGCGAGGATCAATCGATGATCGAGATGAATCCAGCTGTCCCCGGGTCCGGAGTCGCCTTCGCCGGCATCGGCGCCAGCCCCGAACTCGACACCGCGCTGCGCGAACTGACCGAGTGCCGCCGGCAATGCGCCGCGGCCGAGAAGGCGCTGGTTGCATCCCAGCGCGCGCTGCGCCTGCTGCAGCGCAGCTTGTCGTCTTCGCGTGCAAGCGAAGCCCAGGCACGCGCACTGGCTGGCCGCGACCCGCTCACCGGCCTGCCCAACCGGCTGTCCTTCGGCGACTGTGCCGCCGCCGCGCTGACGCGGCAGGCCGAGCAGTTGCAGGGCCTGTGCCTGCTGTTCATCGACCTCGATGGCTTCAAGGCGGTGAATGACTGCCTGGGCCATGCGCACGGCGACTCTCTGCTGAAAGTGGTGGGCGCACGGCTGGTCCACGCCGTTCGTGGCGAAGACCACGTGGGCCGCTATGGCGGCGACGAGTTCGTCTGTCTGATGCCGCAGGTGCATGGCGCAGACGACGCGCTGGCCATCGGCCGCAAGCTGATCGACGTGGTGTCCGCCCCGGTCCAGTTGGGCAGCGTCACGGTGCAGGTGCGCGCCAGCGTGGGCGTGGCCATGTTCCCGCACGACGGCCAGACGGTGGACGCGCTGGTCGACGCCGCCGACCGCGCGATGCTCTCGGCCAAGCTGTACCGGCAGGGCGTTTGCCTGGCCGGGCGCATGCCCTCGCCGTACACCGAACTGCCGCCGCCGGCACCGCCTGTGCCGGCATGGTCGGTCGTCCGCGCTATCCGCTGAGCGGGTTTTCCTGGCCCGCCGCTTCGGCGGCTTCGGCCGGCGGCGTTTGAACGACCGATGAAGCAGGAGTGACCCGGGAAGACTCTCTGCGGGAGATTACCCGGAGTGTCCCGAATGTCACGCCGCCGACACAGCCGCTGACTACGGTTGCCAGCGCTCAGTCACCAGCGCGCCCGTCGGCCTGCACACTCCGAGGATTCACGACATGACCCATCGCCCTCCCGCCCTGACCGCCTTGCTGGTGGCCGCCACAAGCCTGGGCATGCTGGGCGCCCACAGCCCGGCGCACGCGCAGCCGACCATCAACGTCAACGGCACCGTGCTGCAGGTGCAGGGGCTGGTCGGCGTGGGTCGCATCCCCGCCAACCAGCGCGACGAACATGGCGAGACCTTCGGCTCGATCTCCGGGTTGTTCGCGAATGCCAGCACCTGGCAGCGCAGCGGCAACACCTACAGCGGCAGCTTCATCGCCGCGCCGGACCGCGGCTACAACATCATGGGCACCACCGACTACACACCGCGGCTGAACACGCTGCAGATGAGCTTCACGCCAGCGCCCCTGGCCGCCAGCGGCCTGCCGCAGAACCAGATCGGGCTCACGCTGACCCAGGCCACGCGCCTGTTCGAAAACATCCCCGGCGGCGGCACACAACTGTTCAGCGGCCTGGACCCCAGGCCGGGCGGTGTCGCCACCGGCGGCGCCCGCGCGGCGACGGCCACGCTGCCCGAGCTGCCGCAGGCCTTCAACGGCAAGCTGGCACTGGACGCCGAAGGCATCGTCGTGCTGTCCGACGGCTCGCGCCTGGTCAGTGACGAGTACGGCCCTTCGCTCTACCGCTTCAACGCCGGCGGCCAGTTCCTCGGCGCGCTGCCCGTCGCCGCGTCGGTGCGGCCACTGCGCGGCGGCGTGACCGACTACAGCTCGAACAACCCGACCACCGGCCAGCCAGGGCCCGCCCCCACTAACCCGAGCTACGGCCGCAGCAACAACCAGGGCTTCGAGGGCCTGAGCGTCAGCCCGGACGGCCGCACCCTCTTCGTCGGACTGCAGAGCGCGGCGCGCCAGGACGGCGCGGCCACCGGCGCCTCCTTCCGTGACCACACGCGTCTCTTCACGTATGACCTGAGCAACCTCGACGCGATCACGCTGACCGCTGAGTACGCCGTGCTCCTGCCCAAGTTCGTGCAGGGCTCCAACACGCTGGTGGCGGCGCAGAGCGAGTTGCTCGCGCTGTCGAACACCCAGCTGCTGATCCTGCCGCGCGACAGCAACGGCCTGAACGTCGGCACCGGGCAGAGCCTGCTGCGCCGGGTGGACGTGATCGACATCAGCGGCGCCACCAACATCCTGGGCCAGCCCTACGAGGGCCAGATCGCGCCGGCCGGCGTGCTCAACCCGGCGATCAGCCGGGCCGTGAGCGTGCCGTTCCTGAACCTCAACGACGCCACGCAGCTGTCGCGTTTCGGCCTGGGCAACGGCAACACGTTCGGCGTCGACAACCTGAGCGAAAAGTGGGAAGGCCTGGCACTGTTGCCGGCGCTCGACCCCGCGGCGCCGAACGACTGGTTCCTCTTCATTGCCAACGACAACGACTTCTCCACCGTCGACGGCTTCCAGGCTGGTGGCGCTTACGTCTCCCTGCAGGGGGATATCGACACGATGTTCCTGGCCTACCGCGTCACCATCACGCCGGTGCCGGAACCGGCCAGCCTGGCGATGTTGCTGGCCGGCGGCGCGCTGCTGGCCGCGCGCGTGCGCCGCAGCGCACGCACCGGAGCCTGAGCGCCCGCGCCCACGACCCGCGCTTTAGGCCCCGGCGCACAGGCGGTGCTGGGCGGCTTGCGCAATCCGGCACGCAACGCCGACTGCAGCCGCGCCAACACGCTGATCACCGAAGTGCTCAAGCTGCCCAACGCGCAGCAAAGGCTGGCGATTCGCCTGATCTTCGAGCAGGGCTGAGGGCAAACTCGGGGCGCATCTCGTTCCGCACGCGTGGCGCGCTCAAGTTCCGCGGGGTAGTCACCTGGTGGCTGCGAGGCCATGCGGCCCTGTGTATCGTGCCTTCCTGCGTATCTGCCACCTCGCGCGGTCCCCGTGTTCGACCGCTACCACCCATGAACCCGCCCCGTCCTCCACCCGCCCGCCGCCCGCCGCGCTGGACCAAGTGGCCGCTGATCCTGCTTGCACTCACGGTGGTGGGCGCCCTGCTGTGGCGGCAACTGCCCGGCGCCGCTTATCCGACCGACCTGTCGCGTATCGGCGCCGGGCGCGCGACGCTGGTGCTGGCCTACGACAGCAACTACGTCGGCAGCGCCCAGGTGATGGAGCTGATGAACGGCATCCGCGCTGACTACGCCGGGCGCGTCGACTTCCTGGTGGCCCACCTGGCGATGGCCGACGCGCAGACCTTTGCCGCGCGCCACGCCGCGCGCGACGGCACCGTGCTGCTGTTTGCCGGCGACGGCCGCCGCGTGGGCGTGCTGCACCAGCCGCGCAGCCACGATGAACTGCGCCGCGCGCTGGCCGAAGCCTTCGGCAACTGAGCCAGCGGCAAGTGAAGGGTTTCAGCCCGCGCCACAACGGCCGATAACCACACATGCGCTTTTCTCTGCGGCACTGGCTGGGCTCGCTGAAGCTGCGTCTGTCGCTGGGCGGCATCTTCGCGCTGGCGCTGGGCATCGGCGTCACCACGACCGTGCTCGAGCAACGCGCGCGCGTCGACACCCTGGCGGCGCGCGAGCAGGCCGACATCGCCGAGGCCGAGCGCGTGGCCCGCATGCTCGGGCGCCAGGTGTTGTTGCAGCAGCGCGCGCTGGCCGCCGTCGCCGAGCAGCTGCCGGTGCAGAGCCTGGGCCAGCCCACAGCCCTGCGCGAGTACCTGCACGGCAAGCCGACGACCAAGCTGCTGTTCGACAGCGTCACCATCGTCGACGCCGATGGGCTGCCCCGATTGATGCAGGACGCCGACGGCATGCACCGATCCGAAGTCTCGCTGGCCGATCGGCCGTTCTTCCGAACCGCCCTGGCCGAGCGCCGCGCCGTCATCTCGGAGCCCACCGTCTCGCGCCTGTCGGGCGAGTTGGTGGTGGAGATGGCGCACCCGCTGCGCGAGGGGCGCGGCGTGCTCGTCGGCACCTTGCGGCTGAAGACGCGCGACTTGCTGGGGGGCATCACCGACGGGCAGGGCGACGATGCCGCGGGGCTGCTGCTGGTCAGCGACGCGCAAGGGCGCATCCTGGCCCATCAACGGCCCGAACTTCTGGGTGCGCCGCTGACCGCCGTGCCCGAGCTCGCGCGGGCCCTGGAAAGCTGGCGCGCCGCGGGCGCGCCCGTCGAGCCCGCTGGCCTGGCCTACCCCGACGCCCACTCGCTGGTGGCGATGGCCGGCGTGGCCGGTCCGGACTGGTTGGTGTGGAAGTACAGGGACCGCGCCGAGGTGCTTGCGCCGCTGGTCGACGCGCGGCGCGAAGCCCTGCACTGGGCCGTCGGGCTGATCGCGGCGCTGTCGCTGCTGACCTACTTGACCATCGGCGCGCTGCTGCGGCCCCTGGCGCGCGTGCAGGCGCGCGCAGAACACCTGTTCGACGAGGGCCGTGACCCGCTGTCGGGCTGGCCCGGCGCAAGCGGCGAGATCGGTCGGCTCGAAGCGGTGCTGCGCCGTGTGGGCGCCGAGCGGACGCAGCTCGAGCGTGTCAAGCGCGACGTGCTGCAGCGCCTGCAGTCGGTGATGGGCGCAGCCCCCATCGGCATCGCATTCAGTCGCGAGCGGCGCTTCGAGCTCGTCAGCGCCCAGTGGTGCAGGCTGCTCGGCTGCGCCGACGGTGCGCTGCTGGGCGAACTGGCCTGCACCATCTTCGCGTCCAACGAGGACTACGCGCGATTGGGCCCGCTGGTCCGCGAGTCCTTCGCCCGTGGTCACGCGTACGAAGGCGACTGGGCACTGCTGCGCGGTGACGGTTCGCGCTTCTGGGGCCGACTGCGTGCGCAGCCGGTGTCGCCGACCGACGCGGTGGCCGGCACCATCTGGACGCTGCACGACGTCACCGAAGAGATCGCGTCACGCGAGAAACTGGAATGGTCGGCGCACCACGACCGGCTGACCGGGCTGGCCAACCGCGCGGCGCTGGAACGCCGACTGGCCTTGGTGTTCGCTGACGTGACCCGTGCCAAGCCCGCAGCGTTGTTGATGTTGGACCTGGACCGCTTCAAGCTGGTCAACGACCGCCACGGCCATGCGGCGGGCGACGCGGTGCTGCGCGCCGTCTCGGCCGCCGCGGCGATGCGTGTGCGCGAAAGCGACCTGCTCGTGCGACTGGGCGGCGACGAGTTCGCCCTGGTGCTGGAGCGCTGCACCACCGAGGTGGCGCTGCGCCTGGCGGATGACCTGAGCGCCGCCGTGACCGGCGTGCAACTGCGCTGGAACGGCGAGCTGCTGGGCGTGGGCGTGAGCGTCGGTGTCGCCATGCTGGACGAGCACATCGCCGGTGCCGAAGACTGGCTGGCCGCAGCCGACCGCGCCTGCTACGAAGCCAAGGCCGCCGGCCGCGCCTGCGAGCAGCAGCCCGCACCCTTGCGCCTGGTGGCCGACGCGCGCGGCTGACCGGCATTCGCACGTCCCGGCCGCAACCCTGCGGCACCGCCTCGGGCGGCCTTTCGACATCGTCCCGCGGGCCCATCGTTGCTACCGGCTTTGCGAAAGAAGAATCTTCGTGAGGCTTTGCCAGTTTCGGCATGATCCTGCGTCGAGGCCACGATGCCGGAGCAAACCATGCCACTGCCCAGCGCAGATCGACGGACCCTGTTGCGTCACGGACTCTTGCTGAGCGCTTGCGGCATGCTGCCTGCGCATGCGCATGCGCAGCCGCACCGCGAACTGCCGGCGACCTCACCGCCCACATCACTGCCTACATCACTGCCGCCATCGCCCCCGACAGCCGTGGCACCGCTCATGCGCCTCATTCCGAGCAGCAATGAGCCCGTGCCACTGGTCGGGCTGGGCAGTTGGATCACCTTCAACGTGGGCAACGACCCGGCCGCGCGCGAGCAATGCGCCGACGTCATGCAGGCCTTCTTCGGCGCTGGCGGCAAGCTTATCGACTGCTCGCCCATGTACGGCTCGTCGCAGGAAGTGATCGGGCACGGCTTGCGCAGCCGCAACGCGCTGGCTCGCGTGTTCTCGGCCGACAAGGTATGGGTCAGCCCGGCGGCACGCGGCCCGGCGCAGATCGACACCTCTACCAGCCGCTGGGGCGTGCCGCGCTTCGACCTGCTGCAGGTGCACAACCTGCTGTCCTGGCAGGACCACCTGGTGACCTTGTTCGCGATGAAGGCGGCCGGGCGGCTGCGCTACGTCGGCATCAGCACCTCGGAAGGCAGACGGCACGCCGAGCTCGAGCAGATCATGCGCAGCCAGCCTCTGGACTTTGTGCAGGTCACTTGCAGCCTGCGCGATCGGCGGGTGGAAGAGCGCATCCTGCCGCTGGCCCAGGAACGCGGCATCGCCGTGATCGCCAACCGCCCGTTCGAGCAGGGCGACCTGCTGCGCACGCTGGGCCGCCACCCGCTGCCGGCGTGGGCCGCTGAACTGCAATGCCGCAGCTGGGCGCAGTTCGCCCTGAAGTTCGTCATCTCGCACCCGGCCGTGACCTGCGCCATCCCGGCCACCACCCGCGTCGACCATGTGCTTGAGAACCTCGCGGCAGCCAGCGGCCGCCTGCCCGACGCCGCCGCGCGCGCCCGCATGGCGGCGCACATCGACAAGCTGCTGTGAGCGACTGGTGGAGCTACCGACTCGGCAGCTTTTTGCTGTTCTCGCAGCGCACCTACGGCAATCTGGTTGCGTCGTACAACGCCGAGGTCTGGCCGTTGCAACCCGTGCTCGTCGCGCTGGGTCTGGCGGCCCTGGTCGTCGCCTGGCGACCCCGTTCGCCGCTGCACGAACGC